>CAZRXE010001173.1:0-10824 GCA_964603695.1 uncultured Heliomicrobium sp. | reverse complement strand
GAAAGGCCGGCGTGCCGGCGGTGATGACCTCTTCAACGGCGATGCCGGCGGCGTTGAGCGCGGCGATGAGTTCCATCAATTGATTGTAGTTTCGATGCGTCGCCTGTTCGCGTTCCGCGAGGTCGGTGTATTTACCCATTTGTCCGTCATAAACATGCAGACCGCGAAACGTCAGCCCGGCGTCCAGAATCGCCTGCGCCAGCGCGACGATTTCCGCCGTGCGTTCGAGTTCCACGCCGGTGCGATCCATGCCGCAGTTGATGTCAATGAACAGGCTCACCCGTCCGCCCGTCCAGGCGCTGATTTGCGCGGCGTCTTCGACCAGCGCGGAGATGCGCCGGTCGCTGTAATGTTCGGCCAGTTCACGCACTCGGCGCGCGTTTGCGCCCATTGCCGAAAAGGCCAGCAACAGGTCCGTCGCACCGGCGTCGGCGGCGGTTTGTAATTCCAGCGTCGTGGCACATTTGACGTTCGTGACGCCGCTTTCGATCAACCGCCGCATGATGAAACCGAGCTTGGAGGTTTTGACGTGCGGTCGCCAGCGATTCGCATCGCCGCCCAGCACGCGCAACGTGGCGGCGATGTTGGCGGCGACTTTGTCGGCGTAAATGGCCAGCGCGGGCGTCCGGACGGTTTCAATGCCTGCGATTTGGTAGTTTGCGGAAGAAGAGTAAGTTGCGAGTGCTGCTGTTGAATTCGCCATATTTTTCTGCTGAAAAGTTGTTTACGGATTTGTTGTGAGTCATTTGGATTTTTGACGCGGCGATTTTAAGCCCGCTCGCCAATACGAGAAAGAGTTCCTTAGCGGGAATGCGCGTTTTCAATCCTCATTGAAGAAACTTTCAAAAGGCTTTTACGGGAATTTCAGGGTTCTTTTGAGACTTCATGGCACCTCGACGAATACGATGCGCCACGTCAAAGCGGCTTGTGCAGCACCCGTACTCAGGCTGCCGAGTGCTTTCAACCAAGCAACAACCATTTTGGAGGTTAGTTATGTCGAACAACCCAGCTCATTTGCAGGAAACCAACGCCAAGCTTCAACAAGTACGTCCGCAGCGTCCGCCTGCCAACCCTGCGCCGACGGGGCCGAGGACGCCGAAAAAGCCCGCAGTCAGCGCCGAGACGCTTGAAGCAATCAAGCAATCAAACGAAGGCAATCTGGTCAAGCCTAACGGAACCATCAACGTCGTGGTTTATGACGACAGTGACTATCCCGCGCCGGATACGCCGCGCGATCCCGATGAGGAATTCAGCGCGGACAAACTGCGCGAACTGTCCTTTTGGTGGAAACAAGGCGGAACGCTCTATACCGCGTTGCAATTCGCCGATGTCGTCGTCGGCGCGGCGAGTTGGGAAGAGGCCTTGCGCGAAACGATTGCGGCGGTGGACAAAAAAGGCGGCGGCAAAATCATCGGCAGTCTTCAGTTCTGGGGACACGGCTCGCCCGGCCATGCCTTTATGGGCGGAGACCTGTTGCGGTCTGAAGATTTCGACGGCAAGCCGTTGCCGAAACGAACAGACCTGTTGCCGCTGATTCATCAAATTCGCGACCGCATGCACCCGAAACACGGCAGCGTTTGGTTCCGCTCTTGTTCGCCATTTCAAGGCGAGAAAGGCAAGATGTTCGCGGCGCGCGCTTCCCAGCAATTCGGAGCAACGGCCGTCGGCCACACCTTCAACATTCACGTCTGGCAAAGCGGAACGTTCGCGGTGGAGCCGGGCGCGTGGCCGGATTGGCCGAATGATCTGGGCGTGCATGACCGCGGCAAGCACAAAGGGGAATTGCAAATCTCTCTTCCGCTGCGCCAACGAACCGTCGGAATCTTCCAGTTCTATCCGCCTATTCACGGTGTCGGCTGTTCGCTGCCGACACGCTTGATCGGACTACTACGCAATCTGTTCCGCTGAGTCTTTCCGGCAAAAACAACCGGTCGCCAATCGGCGGGGACTGGCGAGTGAATCAGTTGTTGGAAAAGGTTCGACAATCGGCACTGTCTCCGCAACCGTAGCGCAACCTCGCCAAGGTTGCGCTGCGTGCCCAGAAAACACATTGCTGGTTCGGCAGGCTTGGCTGGTGAGGGCATCGTTCCGCAGTAATTTTTCAGCCGGCAACCGACGCAACCTCGGCGAGGTTGCGGTACGGTGGCTGCGAGGTTTCGCGATGAATCAATACGAGTACAAAGAGCATTACAGCCGCAATCTGCCGCACATACAGCCGCCGGAGGCCACGTTATTTGTTACGTTCCGGTTGGAGGGTTCGTTGCCCAAGTCTGTGATCGAACAGTGGCGCGTCGAAAAGAAGCAGTTGGAAATGACGTTGATGCGATGGGCGGCGACCTCTCCGCCGGGAACCCTACCCGACCCTGACGTCGTAGCCGAAGAAAAACTCAAACACCATCGCCGCTGGTTCAAGAAGTTTGAAGAAGTGTTGGACAACGCGCAAACCGGGCCGCTGTGGCTAAAAGAAACCGCTGTTGCCGGCCTCGTGGACGAGGCCTTGCGCCATCGCGACGGCAAGGTCTATCGGCTGGACGCTTTTTGCGTCATGCCCAATCACGTACACGCAGTGTTTGCGCCCTACCTGACGGAAGAGTTGGCGGCGGCGTTGGCGGAGAAAAGGATTCAGGCGCGGCAGGCAGCCTTGAAACAGGTCTTGCCTGTGGACGCGGATGAGAAGACGTGCCGGTTCGTGTTGGCTTCGATCATGGGCGCGCTCAAAGGCTGGACGGCGCGGCGTTGCAACGAAATCCTCCACCGCCACGAACAATTTTGGCAACACGAGAGTTACGATCACATCATTCGCCGGCCCGGTGAATGGGAGCGCGTCGTCAATTACGTCATCAACAATCCGGTCAAAGCGGGTTTGGTTGCCAACGCACAAGACTGGCCTTGGATCTATCGCCGGCAAACAGAGTCACAACAGCAACAGTAGCGCAACCTCGCCAAGGTTGCGCCGCCGGCGTGGCGTGAACTTCGGGGATAGCGGGCGCATCATCAGCGCCCAATGTGCGGTGCGTCCGCTTCGATCAAGTCGCGCGATTGCCACGCGGCGCAAGCTTGGCGAGCTTGCGCTACCGTCGCGGACGATTTTGCCAACCGCCAAGTTTTTAAAACCTGAATTCGATGGGGAAACTCAGCTTTGGAAAATCGGACTTTAATCAAATTCGCTCAAAGTAACGCCGCCGTTCCCAATCCGTCACCGCCGAATTGAACGCGGCCTGTTCGTTGCGGAAAAAGTGCGCGTAATGTTCCACCACGTCTTCGCCGAAAGCGCGTTTGGCAAAGTCGCTGGTTTCAAACCGGTCAGTCGCTTCGGCCAGGGTGTAAGGCACGCGCGGCAAGGATTTCGCGGCGTAAATGTCGCCGGTAAAACATTCGGGCGGTTCGATTTTGTTGGCGATGCCATCCAGACCCGAAGCCAGCGAGGCCGCGAAGGCAAGATACGGATTGGCGTCCGCGCCGGGGATGCGGCATTCGATGCGCAAACTGTTGCCGCTGCCAACAACGCGAAATCCGCCCGTGCGATTGTCATAACTCCAGGCCAGTCGCGTCGGTGCCCACGAACCGTCAACGTAGCGTTTGTATGAATTCACGGTTGGCGCATAAAACGGCATTACGTCATAAACGTGGGCCATCCAGCCGCCCAGAAACCAGCGAAACTCGTCCGTACACATCACCGGGCCGAACTGATTGTTTCCGGCAAAGGCGTTTTGGCCGTCGCGCCACAAACTGAAATGAATGTGGCAACTCGATCCGGCGCGGTCAGCGGCGAACTTAGCCATAAACGTGACGCTCAATTCCATCGCGTCGGCGATTTCCTTCAAGCACTGTTTGTAAACAACGTGCCGGTCGGCCATTTCCAGCGCTTCGGCGTAGCGGACATTCAATTCGTGCTGACCAAGTCCCCATTCGCCTTTGGAGTTTTCCACGGGCACGCCGGAGTGTTTCAGGTGACGGCGCGCGGCGGCGGTGAAGGCTTCGGTGCGCGTGCCTTGCAGGATGTGGTAATCCTCCAAGTACCAGCCGGCGGGTGTCAGTGTTTGATAGCCTTCGGCGTTGGCTTGGCGGTAACTGTTTTCAAACAGGTAATACTCAAGCTCCGACGCGGCGAAGCTTTCAAAGCCCAGACTGCGCGCCTGTTCCAGTTGCCGCCGCAGAATCGAACGCGGCGCGACTGTAACCGGCGAATGCGTCTTTTCCTTTTCCACGTCGCACAGCACCAGCGCGGTTTTATCCAGCCAACTCGCCGTGCGCAGCGTCGCCAAAT
Source organism: uncultured Heliomicrobium sp. (assembly GCA_964603695.1). Lineage (GTDB taxonomy): Bacteria > Acidobacteriota > Blastocatellia > RBC074 > RBC074 > RBC074. Next base: position 6,557 of record CAZRXE010001173.1, on the reverse strand, counting down.
CCGGCACCAGATGAAAATCGCCGTAGCCCAGTTCCCAGTTGGCGAATTTGTAGCCGGGCACAGGTTCCATTTCCATATCCACCGTCAGCAGGTAGTCACAACCGTGCGTGCCGTGCGCGATGGTGTCATCCACGAACATTTCGGCGTCGTAACGTTTGCCGACCAGTCGCCCGTAGTGATCCGTGAAACCGACAATGACGGTTTCGATTTGGTCTTGCGCGACCAGTTCGCGCAATCGCTCGATGCTGAGCATTCCTTTATTTTTGGTTTCGTTCATTGTTGCAAAAGGGTAGGGCAACCTGCCGAGGTTGCCTGGCGTTCTCGAAAGGCGTCTTGTAGCAAGTAGAGCAACCTCGGCACGCTTGCTCTACTGCTTCAGAAACACGGGCTGCGTCCAGGCCGCTTTGCCGTTCGATTCGATGACTTTGGCGCGAACGTAAGCTTCGTCGCCTTTGAAGGTATAAACCGCCGGATTGGTCGTTACTTCTTTCAAGACTTTGCCCCATTGGCCGATGAACTGCACGGTGTATTTGCTCGTGGCGGGTTGTTCGGCGATGGTGATGATGATTTGTTTTTTGTCGGTTTGGTACTCGCGCAGCGTGACGCCAGTGGAAGCGTAGAAGTCGCCGCGTTCCAGTGCTTGCAAAATTTCCGTTGCGCCCAGCCGTTCGGCTCTGACCATGACCCAGCCGTGGCCGGGCGACGAGCGGGTTTTGTCCCAGGGCGTTTTGAAGTAATGCGCATCATCCACGGCAATGCCGTACAGCGTCATTCCGCCGGAAAGAATGTCGTCCCACATTGCTTCCAGCCCAGGCACTCCGCCGCCGCCCAGGTTGTTGACGGTCGGATGGCCGTTGTAAATCTCGAACAGGCGCAGGTTTTTGATCCGCTTCAGATCGTCGGCAGTAATAGACCAGTTGAAATTCGGATGGTTGACGTGCGGCACGCCGTCCACTTTGCGGATAGCGTTGACGTTGTTTTGAATGGTGTCCGGGACGCTTTCGCCGTGCAGCGGCTGCACCAGTTCGCGCGGATTCAGGCCGTTGATGTGAATGTCTTTCTTTTCAAACTTGTCTGTGACTTCTTCGCCGGGAATCAGCAAAAACTTTTCCTTCGCGCCCAGCACGGAGTTCAAGCCGGCGACTTCGGTCAGGTAGTTGTGATCGGACAAGACCAGAAAATTGTAGGCGCGCTCGCGATACCAGCGGACGACTTCATCCGGCGTTGAATCGCCGTCGCTGTTGATGGTGTGAGTGTGCGTATTGCCTTTGTACCAGTTCAGCTTCTTTTCCTGAGCCAAGAAATTCGGAAATACGCCGGCCAGAATCGCAATCATTGCGAACGCAAGCGCCACAAACGCGCGAGGTGGAAGCATCTTGAATCCTCCCGAAATCAGAACAAGCAAGATCGAGACATTATTTGGGGGACAGGATTTACAGGATTTACAGCAGGATTGACAGGATTATTACTGCCGATACGGTTCCGGCTTGGTTTGAATCTTGTTCAATCTGAAAAAAAATCCTGATCATCCTGTCCCAAAGTTTTCTGCGTTGATTAGTGATTCGCCCATTCCGGGCCGTGGAATCGAGTTCGTTCGCGCAGGCCGTACCAAACAGCCAGCGCAATCGTCACCGCCAAAATCGCTTTCCAGGTGCGCGCGTCCGCCAGACACAAAACAACGCATAAAAAAATCACCCACAAAATAGCGATGACATTCAGCGCACGGCTGTACGCCCCCAAATGCCAGGGGCCGCGTTCCAATTGCGAGCCGCTGCGCCAGTGCAACCAGACCGGCAAAATGTAGGAGATGTACAAGCCGATAGTGCTGATGGCCGTCACAACGGCATAAGCTCCGCTGTAGACCGCCGCCAAAAACGCCGCAATCGTACACAGCCAGATTGCCGGGGCCGGGGTCAGATGTTTCGCGCCGACGTGCCGCCAGACGCGCGAAACCGGCAGACCTTCATCGCGGGCAAAGGCATAGATGACGCGCGAAGACCACGTTACCGCAGACAATCCGCAAAACCACATGGCCATCGCCGCCAAGGCCGAAAAGGCACTGCCGGCGCGCGCGCCCAGCGCGCCCACCAAAATGGTCACAACTTCGGGCGGATTGCCCAATACCGACGGAATGTCTTTGATCGAAAGAGTCAGGGCAATCAGCAACAGATAACCTACGACGGAAGACACCACAACAGCCATGACCATTCCCCACGGCGCGCGGCGGCGCGGGTCAATGGTTTCTTCGGAAACGCTGGCCGAAGCGTCATAGCCCGTGTATGTCCACATCGCTTGCAGCAGGCCAATGACAAAAGCCCAGCCATAAGACCAACCTTCACCGTTGTTCGTCACGCGGGCGAAGAAAAAACTGATGGGCTGTTTTGGCGCAAACAGGAATAGCGCGCCGACAATGACGATCACGCCAATGATATGAACCGTGACGCTGAAATCATTTAGCCAGGCCACCAGCCGAATGCCGAAATGGTTGATGAGCGCGTGCGACAGCAAAATGGCGGCATAGACGGCCAACAAGTTTTTTGTGGTTGATTCCAAACCGAGCAGCGGCGTGACGAACGTGGCGCAGCCGTAATCAATTCCGGCGATGGCGGCGATTTGGCCGATGATGTTGAACCACGCCGTGAACCAGCCCCAGCCTTTGCCGCCCAATTTGCAAGACCAGTGATACATCGCGCCCGAAGTCGGCAGCGCCGAAGCCAGTTCGGCCATGCTGCACACCACGGCCAGCGTAAACAGTGTGACCAACGGCCAACCCAAAGACATTTGCGCCGGGCCGCCCATCTTCAAACCGTGGCCGTAAAGCGTCACCGCGCCGGTCAGAATGGAAATGATCGAAAAGGAAATCGCGAAGTTGGAAAAGCCGCCCATCGTGCGAAACAGTTCCTGCGCGTATCCGAGTTTGCCAAGTTCCTGTGCGTCGTCTTTTGCGTCGTGGTGGGAGTGAGGGGTCATTTGGAAAATGAAAGCAGGGCAGATTTTCCAATCTGCCCTGAATGTTGCGGTTGATTCGCGGTTGATTCGCGGTTGATTCGCGGTTGATTCGCGGTTGATTCGCGGTTGATTCGCGGTTGATTTCGCGGTTGATTTCGCGGTTGATTCGCGGTTGATGATGACGCGGGCAGGTTGGAAAACCCGCCCTACGTTTTTAGAAGCTCAACCGCATGGTGACTTGACCGGTGCGGCTGCCGCCCAATTCGGAACTGCGTGCGCTGGTGATGCGCCCGAAGGCCGTGCTGGTGACGTTCATTTGCGGATCAGCCAGGTTGACGCGGTTTTCGACGTTGGTGAACGACGCGCCGGTTTCCAGTTTGATCCTTTCGGTCAGTTGAAACGCCTTGTTCAATCCGAGCGAGAGATTGATCGTGCCGGGGCCGGTGATGATGCCCACGCCGGCGTTGCCGAAACGTCCGATGGGCGCGGCATCGCGCGTCGGGTTGATGCCGATGCGGCAATTGGCCGCTACGCGCGTCGTCAAGCCGGGGCAGACAAAGGCGTTCACATCGAACCATTGATCTTGTGTTTTGTTCGAGATGTTGCCGTTGCCGATGCGATCCGGGTGCTGGTTGCGCGACAGGCCGGAACCGCTGCCGGACGGGTCAACCACGTTGCTGCCCAAAAACGGCGTCAGGAAAGGCCCGGTTTGCGCCAGGAAGATCGCGCTGGTTTGCCAGCCGCCGATGACTGCGTTGAGCGCCGGATGAATGCCATTGGCGAACCGGCGGCCTTTGCCGAACGGCAAGTCATAAACCACCGTCGAAATCGAACGATGCCGCCGCGTGGCGTAATCGTCGCCGTATTCGGCTTGCCGATTGTACAAATCCGCCGCGCGTCCGCCGCCGGTTTCGCCAATGAAACCAGTGGCGTTCGGCCCCAGGTTATCGGCCAGACTCTTCGCCCAGGTGTAGGTTGAATTGAACGTCAGTCCGTTCGAGAAACGCCGATTGGCCTCCACTTGCAGGGCGTTGTAATACGCGGTGGCTCCCGCCGTGCGCGTGAAGATGATGCCCCAGTTCGGGAACGGACGGTCGCTCAGCGGGCGGTTGATGGCGAATTGCGTCGAATTCGTCATCTGGTTCAGGTCGGGGGCCCAGGCCAATTGCGTCGTTTTCATGCCGATGTAAGACACGCGCACGCCGACGCCGAAGCCTACGTAACGATCAACTGACAGATTCCATTGCACCGAATACGGGTCTTTGTAATTGATGTCGTTGGCCGTGCGGAACGAAGCCGTTCCCAATTGGCCTGTGCTGATGCCCGTGCCGCCGGATTGAATGGCGGGCCATTGATACAGCGGGCGGCCTTGTTGGTTCAGGTTGGTGAATTCGCGCACGTCGGATTGCAAGGTTCCGGTCAGCGAGAAGTAAATGCTGCCGAGCAAGGTTCCGTTGTAAGCGCCGATGCCGCCGCGCACTACTGTTTTGTCGTCGCCGAACGGACGGAAAGCGAAACCGAAACGCGGCAACAAACGATTCAGCGGCACTGTGCGCAAACCTTCGGGCAAGCCTGCTTCTTCTGCCGAAAGCACGGGCGTGCAGGCCGCACCGTTCGCCGCCGGAGCAGGGCAGGCATTGAACGTGGACAAAAAGCCCGGCGCAAGCAGATTGCGTTTGCCTGTCGGGTAAACCACGCGACCAGTGCGCGGCACGCTCGGATCGAAGTTGCCGATGTTGCCGCCGGCGTCCGTGTAGCCTGGGTGATACTCGTAGCGCAGGCCGAATTCCAGCGTCAGTTTTTGGCTGACGCGGAAGCTGTCCTGCCCGAAGAAATGGTAGTGCGTGGTGCGCCCGTCGTTGTCCTGCTGAATAATCGCGTAGGAAGTGCGGATCGGAATGCCGAGCAGGAAGTCGCCAAAATCGTTGCCGGAAAACGTGTTGTTGAAACTGGAATTGCCGTAATTGTCCGCGCCGATGAAACCCAGCGGCGAGACGGCGCGAATCCAGCGCACGTCGAAACCATATTTTGTCGTGTGGCGGCCTTTGGTCCAGGTCAGGTTGTTGTTGAACTGGAAGGTGCGCGATTGCGAAGCACCATCGGCACGGTTGCGATTGAGATCAGTAATGTCGCCGGAAAAATCAATGTTCGGCAAACCGTTGAAAGGGAAGTTCGGGCCTATGCCGGTGAAGCCCAACTTGTTGGTGAAATCGCGTCCGTCAAACGGAAAAGCCGTTCCGCTGTCGTTCAGCGTCAAACCGAAACGCGCTTCGTTGAGCAGACGTGGCGTGATGGCGTAATTGTGCGAAGCGACCAGAATCTTGTAATTGTCGAAGGCCGTGTTCGACGGCAACGACAGACTATTTGGGCTGTCCGTGCTGACTTCTTTCCAGGTATAGCGACTGAAAACGGATTGTTTGCTGGTCAGATTGTGATCAACGCGGATGTCGAACTGGTCGGAATTGATGTTGTTTGATGCATTGCGAATGTAGTTCGCCACGCGAAACTGGTCAGGGTTGGTGACGTTCGGCAGCGGGTAAAGCGTCAAAATCGCTTTGGCAATCGGGCTGATGCGGTTGTCAGGAATGCGATTGTTGGCAAACGGCTGTCCGGTCAGCGGATCGCGGACGGTGACGTTTGCCAAACCGCTGAAATCGCCGTTGCGCAGGGCCTGCGTCGGCACTGTGTTTTGAATCGTTTGACCGCGCGGCAGACGCAAAGCTTCAAACGTGCCGAAAAAGAACGTTCGGTCTTTGCCGTTATAAAGCCAGGGCAAGCGCACAGGGCCGCCGCCGCTGCCGCCGAAATCATTGCTGATTTTTTGCGGTTTGGTCAGCGCGCCGTAGGCTTTGGCGTCGAGCGCGCGGTTTTGATGAAACCAGAAGGCCGTCGCGTGATAGTCATTGGTTCCGCTTTTCGAGATGGTCGTCACGTCGCCGACCTGCCCGTATTCCGCCGCATTGCCCACGCCTTGCACTTTGATTTCGGCGATGGATTCCGCCGACGGGAACGCGTTGCGCAAAGGCGAATTGCCGGTCACGTTGGTGGTGGAAATGCCGTCGAGCGAAAACTGCGATTGTGAAGGCAGCGCGCCCTGAATCGAAAATGCTCCGCCGTTGTCCGATTGCACGCCGGGCAGCGCCGCGATCAACGCGTAAGGGCTGGTGCTGCCGCCCGCGCCGCGATAGTTGGCAGGCAGGTTCATAATCTTTTGCGACTCGAAAGACGAAGAGATGGTCTGCGTTTCGGTGGCAATTGCGCCGGCATTGGCCGTGACATCTACCTGGACATTGACTTGTCCAGTGCCAAGCGCCGCGTCCACGCGCAGCGTTTGCCGCGCCGCCAGCATGACTTCCGAAGTGGTGAAGTTCTGAAAGCCGGAAGCCGAAACTTCGATTTTGTAACGTCCGGGTTTCATGTTGACGGCTTCGTAATCGCCGTTGGAATTGACCTGGATGTTGCGAACGGTGTTTTCGTCCACGTTGGTGATTTTGACGGTGGCGTTCGGGATGACGCTACCTGAAGCGTCCTTGACCGTACCAAGCAGTGTTCCGAAAGTTGACTGCGCCGTCGCCGTCAGACACAAGCTGAGCAGGCAGCAAAGCAAA
>CAZRXE010001172.1:0-1765 GCA_964603695.1 uncultured Heliomicrobium sp. | reverse complement strand
GGCTTTTTCGAGCGAAGTCATCAGGCCCGGCAAAACGACGAATCAGGATGTCGTGTGGTGGATGCGGCAACAGGTGAATGATCTGGGTTTAGGCACGTGGTTTCAGACAACCGTGCGCGTGCAACGCCAAGGCTCCGGCATTCCGAGCAATCTCGCCGAAGATGCCCCCATCGTCATCGAACGTGGCGATGTGCTGCATTGCGACTTTGGCCTGACGGCGATGGGCTTGGCTACCGACACACAGCACATGGCGTATGTTTTACGCGAAGGCGAAAAGGACGTGCCCGAAGGCATCAAACAAGCCCTGCGCAATACGAATCGAATGCAGGACATCCTGCTTGCACGGATGCGGCCCGGTCGCAGCGGCAATGAAGTTCTCGCGGAATCCATCGCCGCGATGAAGGCGGAGCAAATTAACGGAACGTTTTACACGCATCCCATCGGCGATCACGGCCACGGCGCAGGCCCGCTGATCGGCTTGTGGGATCGGCAGGAAGGCGTGCCCGGGCGCGGCGATGTGTTGTTGTTGCCCAATATGTGGTTTTCGATTGAACTCGGCGCGCGCACGAAAATCCCCGAATGGGGTGGGCAGGAATTATTCGTCGGCCAGGAAGAAGATGCCGCGATTGATGCAGATGGCAAGATCAACTGGGTGCTGCGACGCCAAACGAATTATCACGTGGTGAAGTAATTCCGCTGGTAACGTCCATAACCGATGCCGGAAGCCCGCGCGTCAGCAAGGGCTGGTTTTTCTCTGGAAGGCTCTTGCTAACGCGCGGGCTTCCGCCACGGGGGATCCGCCTTACTTCACTTCTGCAAAACTCACATTCAGGATCGGATATTGCGGCCAGTCTTTGTAATCGAAGTGCCACCATTCGTATTCATTGACACGAAAACCTTCGGCTTCCAGGGCCGCGCGCAGCAAATCGCGGGCGCGGCGTTGTGCAGCAGTGCCGCCCTTGTAAGTGGGATACGAGCGTTCGGACATTTCATCATACGCGCCGGGCATCTCGACTTCCTTACCAGTGGCCAAATCATAGAGCGACAAATCCACCGCGCAGCCACGATTGTGCTTCGAGCCTTTGCGCGGATCAGCGACGAAGTTGCGCTGCGCGCCGCTCGTCACCTCCCAAAATAACTTCGTGATTGCCCACGGACGATAGCCATCGAAAATCAATACGCCGTAGCCTTGCTGATGCAGCTTGGCATTCGCCCGCTTGAGCGCCTCCGCAGCGCGCTTTTGCAGAAAGGCACGGGCTTCGGTGTAAAGCGGGCGTCCGACAAAGTTGTTCGCCGTGGCATAACGAATGTCGAGCTTGATCGTAGGATCAAGTTTGATGAGTTCGACCAATTCCGGTTGGCGAAAGTTGCCGGACTCTACCGGCGGGGTTTCGCTGGTTGATGCAGGCATAGTGGTCGCCGGAAGCGGTGCAGGCGTGGTGCTTGCTAACGACGGTGGAGGCGTAGCTTGTTTGCAACTGGTCTGCAAGTGCGAGAGGGCCACCATTCCGACGAAAACCACAGCTAACAAGACGTGACTGAAAGAACACCAGCGGGAGTTTTTCATAAAACACCTCCAGATTTTCGGTTTTACAACGGACATCTGTTTATCTACGGCTCAGCGCCGACAATTTATCCGCACTGTGCCAATTATTCAGCACAAGGCCATTGCGAATTCACCTGTTTTCCACCAAGATGTCTGCACCTGCGAAAGCCCTTGTTACGAGGGCAAAGCAGCCAATCTTAGCGGCATATCCTAGCGGCA
>CAZRXE010001171.1:0-7536 GCA_964603695.1 uncultured Heliomicrobium sp. | reverse complement strand
CGCGACCTTTGCAAACGCGATGTCCAGATTGAGCGCCGTCAACGTACTGGCGATCTTGTAAGCCAAGCCCAGTTGGTCAGCGGTGCAAACTTCCAGAATCGTGCTTTTATTTGATGAAAAGTTATCCCAGCTAAAGCGTGTTGGCGCGGCGGCCAGCATCTTGCGCTTCGAGGAAAATTTAGAAGTCGTTTGCGCGCGCAATCGTTTGGCGACAGCGGCGGCGATATCGGCTTCGCCGCCAAGCGCGCGTTTCAATTCGTCGTCAATCCGTTCCCAGCGAGCCGGATCGTTGATCGGTTCGCCCGCCGCGTCGCGGACTTTGAACGAATCCACGGCGAAACCGTCAGTGCGCGTGTTCAGATGAACACTCAGAATGTTGACGCCTTGCGCGGTCAGCGTGCCCGCGACGGCGGCGAACAAACCGCGACGGTTCGGCGCGCACAAATGCAGATCGGTGCAGCGCGATTGCGCATTGACGCGCCAACTGGTTTTGACCTGCCGTGAATTGAGCGAGGCGACCAAACGTATGTGTTCGATGATGACTTGCGGCGGCACGAAGCGTCCGTAATCCGCCGGCAACAGTTTGAAATGTTTGCGCACTTCGTCCGGGTCAACTTCGCTGGCCAGCAGTCGCGCCAGACGCGCGCGCAGCGGTTCCACGTCGCTGCCTCCCTCCTCCTCCGGCAGCAAAATGGCGCGCGCTTTGACATAAAGCTCCCACAGCAGCGCGTCTTTCCATTCGTTCCAAACCGTCGGGCCGACGCCGTTGATGTCACCGTAAGTCAGCAGGCAAAGCATGTTCAGCTTGTCCACGGTGCCGACCTGCGCGGCGAAATCGCTAATGACTTTTTCGTCGGACAAATCGCGGCGCTGCGCGATATGCGACATCAGCAAATGGTTTTCGACCAGAAACACCACCTGCTCGGCCATTTGCTCTTCCAGTTGCAATCGCGCGCAAAGCCGTTTGGTGATTTCAACGCCTTTTTGCGTGTGACCGCCGCCCAGACCTTTGCCTATGTCATGCATCAGCAAACCCAGATGCAGCACCGCCGGATCATCAATTTGGCCGAAGACGCCGCGATAGCGTTCCAGCGATTTGCCTCGCGAATTGGCCAGATCGTCGAGCGCCTCAATCGTGCGCAACGTGTGTTCGTCCACGGTGTAGCGGTGATAAAGATCGTGCTGCACCAGGCAGGTGACGCGGCCAAATTCGGGCAGGTATTTGCCCAGAAAATCCATTTCGTGCATCAACCGCAATCCGGCTGCGACGCGACCTTTGACGCGCAGCATTTTCAAAAACGCCTGCGTCGCTTCGGGCGAAGAGCGAAACACTTTGTTGACACCGGGCAGCGCGGCTTGAATCGCTTCCTGCAAGGCCGAACTCAGATTCGCGCCCGTGGCCTGCGCGTAACTGAAGGCCATCATCATTCGATTGCCGTCGAGCGGTTCTCCGGCCTCGGCCAGTTCCAATTCGCCATCGCGCATTGCAAAGCCGCCCGCCGCCGGCGTCAGTCGCGCCGCCGAACGCAACCGCGAAAGCCAGTTTTTCTTTTCCGAAGCTTTGGCCAAACTCGCCGCCGCGCGTTGCAGATAAGTTTCGCAGAGCCTGTGCAGCCGCCGCGCGTGCAGGTAGTAATCGCGCATGAACAATTCCGAAGCTTGCTGTTCCGGCGTGTCAGCGTAACCCAGATTGCGCGCCACCTGTTGCTGCAAATCCAGCGAGAGCAAATCGCTTTTGCGATTGGTCAGAAAGTGAATCTCGTTGCGCACGCGCGTCAGAAAGTCGTAAGCGGCGTTGATCGCCTTGGCGTCGCGTTCCGGTATGACGCCGCGCTCGGTCAATTCTTTCAGCGAGGCCGTGCCGTAAGCCGTGCGCGAAGCCCACAACAATTCGTGCAAATCCCGCAACCCGCCGGCGGTTTCCTTGACGTTCGGTTCCTGCACGCAGGCCGCGTCGCCGAATTTGTTGTAGCGCGTTTGCCGTTCGACCATTTGTTCATCAAGCAAGGCGCGTTTTTGTTTCTCGAACACTTCGTCGTCCAGACGTTCGCAAAGTGAGTCAAACACCTCCCGGCTGCCCCAGAGCAGGCGCGCGTCAATCATCGAATTGCGGGAGATAATATCTTCCCTGGCAATGGACAGGCATTCGCTCAAGCTGCGCACGCTGTGGCCGACGCTGAAGCCTGCATCCCAGAGTAAGTAAAGCATCGCTTCGCTCAGCTTCGCAGCGCGATCGGCGTCTTTGCGGCCTTGATACAAAAACAGCACGTCAATATCCGACTGCGGCGAAAGCTCCTGCCGTCCGTAACCGCCAAGCGCAACGACGGCGAAGTTGCCGGCTTCCGCCGCCTCGCCCAATCGCTCTTCGACCGCCGAACGCGCGATGCGTTGAATGGTCAAATCCACCAGCAGCGAACGCGCCGCCACAATCGCCGAACCACTGATGCCGAAGCGGTGGCGCAAATGCAGGCGCTGCGTTTCGATCTTCAAAAACTTTTTCAGCGCCGCCAGCCGCTCCGCCGGTCCGGGTTGGTTTTCGATTCGCCGTAACTTCTCCGTGGCGTGATGTTCAATTGTCGCTAAATTGATTTGCATTGGTTTCGCGCTCGCACAAACTTAGTGCAATGGTAATGCCAAAGCGGCACAAGGCCGATGAAAACCCCGTAACTGCCGATTCAGCTTGAGCCTTGGCTTCAAAACCATAGTTGACTTCAGCACGGCGTGAACTTAAAAAGCCTACAAATGTGTTTGATGATGGGTGTGCCGCGACAATTTCGTAAGACCGGAAGGATCCAAAAAGCTTTCCCCGCAAATTCAGCCCGCTTCTGTCAGGGAGGAATTGCAGGCGAAAGCGTTAGTAGTTCCGCCTTCAGGCGGTAATCGGCGCTACGCGCCGGCAACCGCCTGAAGGCGGAACTACTAACGCTTGGGGAACTGCTAGCGCGTGGCAACAAAATTGTCACTCGCTGGGGCCAGATCAACATTTCTGTCGTGGCACTGAAAATGAACTTGCAACCGGGCGCATTCGCTTGGGCGCGCATTCGCTTGGATATGCGGCGCGTTCGCCAACCGATTTTCCGCGTTCGTGGAGAATGCGCGTCCGAAGCCAATTCTGCGGGCGTACATTCCCGCGCAGGACAATCAAGTTCAATTACCGGCGGCCTGTGTCGTCGGCACAACACCACCAAAGAAGGAGAACGATATGAAGAGGAACAAAATCAATTTCACGCTTTTTCTCGCTTTCACGCTGTTGGCCGCGTTGACTGCTTTCGCGCAGGAAACCGGCGCGACCAAAAAACGAATTCCTGGTCAGTTCGCGCAAGACTTTGTCGCCGGCATTGTGCCGAGCCAGGAAGAAATCAATGCCGTAGAAAAAGAAGTCGCCGCCGACCCAACCAATGCCGAACTGGTGCGGAAACTCGGCAAAGGTTACTTCTTTCAATTTTTCGGCGAAGGCAACAACGCCTCCGTCGCCAAAGCGCAAAAGACCTTTGACCGCGTGTTGGAATTGAAAAAGGACGACCCCGAAACGCTGGCGTATTCCGGTGCGCTGTGGGCGCTGGTCGGCCAACGGCTGGATAAAAAAGACCCGGCCAAACAAAAAGCCGATTTCGACAAGGCGTTCGAGTTACTGCAAAAAGCCGAAAAGCTTGCGCCGCGTCACGGCGCGGTGATTTCAGTCACCACGGCCAGTTACCTGGATTTGCCCGCGTCTTACGGCATGGCTCCGCACGTGGTCGCCACGCTCGAAGGCATGCGCAAAGCAATGGGGCCGATGTTCGACCGCTTTTCGCATCACGGACGCCAGCGTCTGCTGCTGACGCTGGGCCGTGCCTACGCGCAAACGGGGCAGGCCGACAAAGCCCGCGCCAATTTTGAAGAAGCCTTGAAGGTCAATCAGGAATCGGTCGAAGCCGGGCTGCTGAAAGCCGAGCTTGGCAAACTGGACGCGAAACACTGAGCTTGTGGAGTGCTACGGCTTGACGTAGCACTCCATATTTTTCTTTATGCCCGACACTTATCTGACGATTCAGACGCTGGGATTCGCCACCGGAACCGTGCTGTTCGGTTTGCTGGCCGTGCTGTCGCGGCGCGCGCAGCGATTGTCAGGGCAATCCGAACAGGCTGAACAGGCCGATCAGGCCGGATTGGGATTGCACAGCGCCTGGCTGGGGATGCTTTGGAACGTCGGGATGCTGGTGGAATACATCGGCAGATTGGCGGGCGTTCGGTTGTCATCCTTGCCGATGCGATTGGTGGCGGCGGCGGCGTTCACGGCGCTGACCTTGTTGCCAACAGTGTTTTTGCTGGCGGCGTTGCGACGTTACGAAACTCGGCAGCCGTTGGGCGGCAAACGCCGGCTGCTGTTTTTTTCTTACCTGTTATCTTGCCTGATTGCCGCCGGGCTGACGCTGAATTTGTTTGCCGGAAGTTTGGGTTTGAAGACGTTACTGCCCTGGCCGTATGCGCTGAACGCGATTGCTTACAATCTGGTGGCGCATCTGGTCGTGATTTTCCTGCTCTTTCGGCGCACGCGGGAATTCCCGGCGCGCGCATTTGTCCGGTTGGAATTGTGGCTGTTGGTGGTGCTGGCTTTAACACTGATGCTTTCCATTCACAGCGATTTCAATTTGCCGATTGAGAGGACGATCCGGGTCATCTCGCAACAGTCCGGCATCCCCATTGCGCTGACGGCCATTGCCTCGCTGTCGCGGTTTCGTTTCGCGGATGTTTTCATCAAACGCAGCTTCACCATTCTTGCCGCCGTCGTCACGGTGTTGCTGTATTCGCTGTTCGTCATTCGCCCGCTGTTGCGGTTGGTGAGAGCGGCGGCGCGATACCCTGACGCGGCGGGCTGGGTGTTGATGACCGTGCTGGGCTGCGCGCTGCTGTTGGTGTTTCCGACCTTGCAGCGTTGGATTCATCAGGCGACGGATCGTTGGTTGTTTCGCCGCCCGGATTACCGTCAACTGGCGCGGGTGTTTGCAGCGGAAATCGAGCGCGCCGAAAGCGAAGAGCAGTTGCCGGCATTGGTCAAACGGCAATTACAAACGGCGCTGCAAATCGAAAACGTTCATCTGCGGCCGCATTCGGACGCGCCGCCGCCTGAATCCGGTTTGTTGACGCCTGTGAAGGTCAACGGCAATGTCGAATATTTGCTGGCTGTCGAACCCGGCAGAGCAGGCCGCAAACTGCTCAGCGATGAAATCGCCTTTCTTTCTACGCTGGCCGACCTTGCGGGGCGCAAGCTGGAAAACCTGCGCTTTGAACACGAACGCCGCCGCCGCGAATTGCGCGAAGCCCATTTGCAAACTTCCCTGACCCAGGCCGAGTTGCGCGCCTTGCAAGCGCAGATCAATCCGCATTTTCTGTTCAACACGCTCAACACCATCGCCGACCTGATCGCCGTCGAACCGGAAAAAGCCGAACTGATGACCGAGCGGCTGGCCGAAGTTTTCCGCTACGTGCTGGCGCAAAGCGAAGCCCGTTTGATTTCCGTTCGCGAGGAATTCGACTTTCTGCAAACCTATCTGGCCATCGAACAGGTTCGTTTCGGCGAGCGGTTGCAAGTGGAAATGACTATGGAACCGGCGGCGGCGACCGCACTGATTCCATCGTTGCTGCTGCAACCGCTGGTCGAAAACGCCGTCAAACACGGACTGTCGCCCAAACGCGAAGGCGGACGGCTGCGGATTCAGGCGGCGCGGGAAAACGATTGCTTGCGGCTGACGGTTGAAGATGATGGAATCGGCTGGAACGATTCGCGGGCGGCAAATAGAACGGGCGGCGCGGGCGTCGGATTGAAAAACGTCCGCGAACGGTTGCAGGCCGTTTACGAAGGTCGCGCCGAATTACGGATTGAAAGTGTCCCCGGCAAAGGCACGCAAATCCACATCATCATTCCCACGCATGAAGCTGAGAACACTGCTCATAGACGACGAAGCATCGGCGCGTTCGCGGTTGGCGAAACTGCTGGCCGCGCATCCTGAAATCGTCATCATCGCCGAAGCCGCCGACGGCATCGCCGCGCTGGAACAGATCGAACAGGCGAAACCCGATTTGATCTTTCTGGATGTGCAGATGCCCGGCCTGACAGGCTTTGAAGTGCTGCGCGCCCTGCCGCCCGAAGCGCCGCTGCCGCTGGTGATTTTTGCGACGGCTTACGATCAATACGCGCTGGACGCCTTTGAAGCCAACGCCGTCAGTTACCTGCTCAAACCCATCAACCGCGAGCGCCTGGCCCAAGCCGTCCGGCGCGCCTGCAAACTGAAAACGAACGAATCCGCCGCCGCCGAACAAGACCGTTTGCGCCGACTGACCGCCGCCGCGCCGCCTTTGCAACAAATCGTCGCCCGCCGCCGCGACCGTTTCGTCCTGTTGCCGCTGGATCAAATCTGCTGCTTTGAACTGAGCGGCGGAACCGTTCACGTCAAAACCGAAACCGACAGTTACTGGACGGATTACCAACTCAACGACCTGGAAGCCCGCCTGCCCGACCCGCCGTTTTTCCGCGCGCACCGTTCGGCCATCGTCAATCTGCAAAAAGTGAAGGAAATCGCGCCCCTGCTGAAAAGCAGTTTTCTGATCGTGTTGAACGATCAAGCCGCGAGCGAAATCCAGGTCAGCGAACGCCAATCGAAAAAGCTGCGGCAATTGTTGCAGGGGCTGTGAACCGATAAGTAGAGACGCAAAATCTTGCGTCTCTACGACTAATGTTAGAACACATTTGGAACGCGAATCCGATTGCCGGTGCGGCTATTTTTGTCGTGATTCAGGCAAGGCGAATGCCAGATACATTCCGCCGCGCGGTTCGTCTTTTCTGGCCTTGCCGCCCGTGGCGTGAACGACGACGAATTGTCGCCCGTTGATTTGATAGGTCGCGGGCGTGGCGTTGCCCGCGAAAGGCAGAGTCGTTTCCCACAACAGTTTGCCAGTGGTTTTGTCGAACGCGCGAAACTTCCGGTCGAAATTCGTGGCCGCGATAAACACCAATCCGCCCGCCGTGACCACCGGTCCGCCGTAATTTTCCGAGCCTGTGTCTTTCATTCCCTTCGCCGCAAGTTCTGGGTAATCGCCAAACGGAATCTTCCAGGCGTATTCGCCCGTGTTCAGATTGATGGCGCTGAGCGTTCCCCACGGCGGCGCGATGGCCGGATAGCCTTCGGGATCAAGAAATTTGTGATAGCCGGTGAAACGATACTTGGGTTGATTGGCCGCCGCAGCTTCGCTGGTCAATTCCTTGCTTTCGCCGCTGAGCAGATATTGAACAATGGCTGCGATTTCGGGTTGCGGCAAATTCGGAAAGGCGGGCATGCGGCCCGCGCCCTGACGAATGAGGTTGGTGATGGCGGCGGCGTTGTGTTTGGCGCTGACTTTGTCGAGCGGTGGGTTTCCCTTCAAATCGTCGCCGTGACAAACCGCGCAAGTGCGCAAATAAAGTTGCCGCCCGGAAGCGCCGGCTTGATTTTCGGCCAGGCCGGCGCGCCAGGCCATTTCGTTGGCGTTCAGGTAAAGCAAGCCTGTTTCAGGATCGAA
>CAZRXE010001170.1:0-5665 GCA_964603695.1 uncultured Heliomicrobium sp. | reverse complement strand
CGCTCCGCCAACCGCAATAGGAACACGCCCGGCAACATCAACAATAACCTCGGTTTCCGGTTGGTGTCTGCGAGTACTCCTCACGGTCAGAGTCGGTGAAAGTGATTTCGCCGAGCGTGCAAGGGGAGTCCAGTGCGTCGTCCGGCGAAACAGGCGACTGTTTCCAAAAATGAAGCGAAACCGTGCGGGCTGGTAGCGGTCAGCGAACGTCAGCACGGTTTCACCTTCCCGCCAAATGCAAAAACAAGAAGAACTTCCAATTATTCAACAAAGCTACGAGTTGATTTTGTGGTACGTGCCAGTGTTGAACCGGTTGCCGCGCGACCATAAGTTTCTGCTGGGCGACCGCGTAATTACCGGATTATACGAGTTGCTCGAATCGCTGATTCTGGCTCGCTTCGAAGCAAATAAAGCAATCAAATTATCGCGACTGGAACCGTTGAACGGCTTGCTCGACGTGCTGCGACATCAAACACGGCTGCTCAAAGATTTTGGCCTGATTGATGCTCACCGTCACGGACAGGCAGCCAAGCGATTCAATGAGATCGGGCAAAGTCTTGGCGGTTGGATCAAACAGCAAAAGAGTAGGCAATGAAACGAAGCGGCAATCTTTGGCCTCAAATCGTCAGTTTCGAGAATCTGCTTTTGGCGGCGCGCAAGGCTCAAAAAGGCAAACGCCGGCGCGAAAACGTGCAGTTGTTCAATTACCGATTGGAAGAAGAGTTAATCGAACTGCAAGCGGAGTTGGAAGCCCAAACCTATCACCCGGGCAAATACCGCACCTTTCAAATCGTTGAGCCAAAAAAGCGAATGATCTCCGCCGCGCCGTACCGTGACCGGGTGGTGCATCACGCTTTGTGCAACGTGATTGCGCCGATTTTCGAGCGAACTTTCATTGACGACAGTTACGCCAACCGCGAAGGTTTCGGCACACATCGCGCGCTGCGCCGCTTCACGAATTTCGCGCGCTCAAGCCGTTACGTGCTGCAATGCGACATCCGCAAATACTTTCCGAGCATTGACCACGAAATCCTGAAAACGCTGATCAGCCGCAAGATCAAATGCCGCCGGACGCTGTGGCTGATTGAGACGATAATTGACGCAAGCAACCAGCAAGAAGAAGTCAGCTACTTTTTCACCGGTGACGATTTATTCACGGCGGGCGAGCGGCGGCACGGTTTGCCAATCGGCAATCTGACCAGCCAGTTTTTCGCCAACATTTACCTGAACGGCTTTGACCATTTTGTGAAGGAAGAGTTGCGCGTCGCAAAGTATCTACGCTACGTGGACGATTTCGCGCTGTTCGGCGACGACCGTGACTTTCCGGCAAACGCGCGCCGGGAAATCGAGCGTTACCTGGACGGACTGCGGTTGAAAATCCATCCGATCAAAAGCCAGTTGTTTGAAACGCGGCACGGTGCGAGCTTCGTCGGCTATCGCGTCCTGCCCAACCGAATTAAAGTACGGAATGAAAACTTGCGCCGAGCGCGGCGAAGATTACGAACATTGCGCCATTGTTATCGAGGCGGGGAAATCGGCCTGGCTCAAGTGACGCAATCATTGCGAAGTTGGATCGGACATTTGCAACACGCCGACACCTGGCGATTGCGCGAACAGGTTTTTGCTTGTCTTGCATTTGTGAGAAGCGGATAAAGTATCGAGCGAAACGGAGGTAATTTATGAGTACGCAAACCGCAACGCTGAATGTCACCGGAATCCGAGTTGACACGTTGAGTGCGCTAACGGCGAAGGCAAGGACGTTTGGAAAAACCGCCGAAGAATATACGCGCGAGTTGATTGAAGAAGACCTTCATTCCGGCGAAAGAACGTTCGACGAAATTCTGGCACCGATCCGAAAAGAAGTTGAGGAAAGCGGAGTCACGGACGAGGAGCTGGATGAACTGTTTATGCAAGCCCGCCGGCAGTATTACAGCGAACAGCAGGAGCGCCCGTGACGGTAGAAAAACCAAGAGTCGTTTTTGATTGCATGATTTATCTGCAAGCCGTGGTTAGGGAAACGAGTCGCGCGGCAGCCTGCTTGCGGCTTGCGGAAAATCATCAGGTGAATCTGTTCATCAGCCGCAAGATCATCTTCGAAGTTCAAAATGTTCTCTCACGAAACGAAATTCGCAGTCGTTTCAAGACCATTACCGATCAACGAGCAGCGGAATTTCTTGACCGCGTGCGCCGTGCGGCCTCACTTGTCAAAACCATTCCGCAACATTTCGATTATCAGGAACGCGATGTCAAAGACGAGCCTTACATCAATCTCGCCATCGAAGTTCAAGCCGATTACCTGGTCAGCCGGGACAACGATTTGCTCGATCTGATGCACTGGCATCAAGAGGCCGGGCGTGAGTTTCAGAAACGGTTTCGGTTTTTGAAAATCGTCACGCCGGAAGCTTTTCTCGCTGAAATCGAGAAGATGGCTGGTACGCCATGAACTCGATTCCCCACGCTACCTTAAGGATTGGCAGGAACACTTTGTAAAAGAGGTGGGGACGCTGTGTAACAAATTGAAAGGAGCGCAAATTCAAATGGCATTACGAAAACTAAAACCTCATCTGAGCGTGGCTGATTACTTGGCCGGTGAGAAAGAGAGTCCGGTGCGCTACGAATATGTTGACGGACAGGTGTATGCGATGGCGGGCGCGAGCGACCGGCACAATCGCATTTCCGGCAATCTGTATTCACGGTTGCTGGATCGGCTGGACGGCGCTGACTGTGAGCCGTTTATGTCGGATATGAAGGTGAAGGTTGATCCGGTGCTGTATTACTACCCGGACGTGGTGGTGACTTGCGATGCGCCGGGCGGCGATCCTTATTTGCGGACGCAACCCAGGCTGATTATCGAAGTTCTATCGCCGACCACTGAACGCATTGACCGGAATGAAAAATCGTCAGCTTATCGCCAGACGCCAAGTTTGCTGGAATATGCGCTGGTCAGTCAGGACGAAATGCGCTTCGAACTCCATCGTCGTCAGGCGGACGGACAATGGGCAGTAGAAATCTTCACGCAGGCGGAAGAATCGTTGACCTTACATTCTGTTGAATTGACGCTGACGGTGGCTGATGTTTATCGCAATGTTCGGTTGCCGGAAGAATAAATTCCACCTACTTTTTTCCATTCGAGACTGATTTCCTGCCGGTGTTTGCTTTTGCGACGCCGGTTTTTTTGGCTTTGGATTTGGCGGCAGGTTCCGCCGTCCTGGGAAAAGTGACGCGGTTGTAAATTTCAGCCAGCCGCAAGCGGCATTTGATTGAAGGTAATTGCACAGTGCTTTTCAGTCCGCTGACGGAAACGTATTGCCAGACGGCGGTTTCGGCGTCGCGGTGGTAGTGTTCGATGAGCGGTTCGGTTTGCGACACCAGCACGTAATCGCGGAGCGTCGGCAAATGTTTTTGGTAGCGTTGGAACTTGGCCACGCGGTCGAAATGTTGAGTGCTTTCGGAAAGAACTTCGATGATGACAGTGGGGTTGATGATGACGTCTTGGTGTTCGTCGAGCGCCTGTAATTTTCCGCAAACCACAACCACGTCAGGGTAAGAGAACAATACTTTAGTGCTGAATCGGCGTTGAGGCAGTGGGCCGCTGCGGATTTTCATGTCTTTGGTGAAAACGTCGCAGTCTTTGTTTTTCAAGTGTGTGCTGATGATCCGAACCAAATTGACGCTGATTCTTCCGTGGTCAAAGCTTTCGCTGGGCATGGCGTAAATCAAGCCGTCCAGATATTCGCTGCGCTCTTCGGCGGCGCGCTCCCGCGTCAGGTATTCCTGCTCGGTGTAAATCGGATCGGAGAGTTGGTCAGCGACAGCCATACCGTTTACCTCGGTTTGATCTCGCGTCCGTTGACGGCCGGGGCTTGGGCGACAGCTTCTTTGAGTTTGGCGATGACTTCGCGGCTGAGTTCGTTGTAGTCGGCTTTGATGGTGAAGCCGGCGGCGTTGGCGTGGCCGCCTCCGCCGAAGTGTTCGGCGACGCGGGCGACGTTGACGCGGTTTTTCGAGCGCAGGCTGATGCGGTACATCGTATTCGGCAGTTCGCGGAAAAAGGCTACGGCTTCGACGTCGCCGACGGTCAGCGGGTAATTGATGATGCCGTCGGAATCATCTTCTGTTGCGTTGTTGTCGGCCATCGCTTCTTTGGTCATGGTGATCCAGGCGATGCGGCCTGTTTCGTCGCGGTGGAGAGTGGAAAGGACTTCGCCGACCAGGCGAATCTTGGCGTAAGGGTAGTTATAAAAAATTGCTTGCGAGAGTTTGGCCGGTTGCGCGCCATGGCGGACGAGTTCGCTGGCGATTTTGAAGGTGCGTTCGGTGGTGTTTGAAAAGTGAAATGAGCCGGTGTCGGTCAGCAAGGCGGCGTAAACGCAACTGGCGATTTCCGAGTTCATCTTCGCGCCGATGGCTTTGGCCAGGTTGTAGATCATTTCGCCGACCGCTGCCGCCGTGGAATCAATCCAGTTCAAATCGCCGAAGAGGGCCGTGGTCGAATGGTGGTCAATGTTGACTACGAATTGGTCTTTCAGGCTGGGAAGGCCGGGGCGGGTGACGTCGCTGCATTCGATGACGAAGACGGCGTCGTATTCGCGGTCAATGTCTTTGACGACGCGGACTTCGTCAGCGCCGGGCAATCGGCAGTAAGAGTGCGGCACGTGGTCGCACATAATCACTTCGGCCTGTTTATCCAGCGCGCGCAGAATCCAGCATAGCGCCAGCGATGATCCCAGACTGTCGCCGTCCGGGCGGATGTGCGAGGTGATGGCGAAGCGTTCGTGCTTTTCAATGAGTTCAATTACCTGGCCTAACATACTTCCGATTGCGGATTGCGGATTGCGGATTGCGGATTCGTGCTGACGAATTTCCGGTTTTCCAGGATTGAGTACTGCCGATTAGCGGAAGAGTAAAGAGTTCGTTTCTCAAAATCCGAAATCCGCAATCCGCAATCCGCAATCAACTTTCCGGCGTCTCCTTCTTAATGTCGTCCATCAACCGCATCATGTGGTCGGCGTTTTCGACGGTTTCATCATAAATGAATGTGAGTTCCGGCGTGTGTCGCAGGCGAAAGCGGCGACCAATCAATTGGCGAATGAATGCTTTTTCTTCTTTCAGAATGTTGAGGGTTCGTTGCCGGTCTTCCGCTGATCCGAGAACGCTGATGAAAACGCGGGCGTAGCGCAAATCGGGGCTGACTTTGACTTCGGTGATGGTGATAAATCCCAGCCGGTGATGGGGCAGTTCGCGGGTGATGATCGCGCTGATCTCCGACTTCAATTCCTGAGCTAATCTGACGGGACGATGCTGCATATTGCGTGGTTCGCAGCCAGTTGCCAGCGGTCAGTTGGAAACGATTTACAACTGACCGCTGGCTGCCGACTGTTAGAGGTGTGTCGGCGCGACTTTCTCGATGATGAACGCTTCGATGACGTCGCCCAGCTTGTAATCGTTGAAGCGTTCGATGGTGATGCCGCATTCGTAATTTTGCTGCACTTCGCTGACATCTTCTTTGAAGCGGCGCAAGCTGCCGATGGCGGACTCGAAAATGACCACGTTGTTGCGGATCAAACGCGCCTGGGCGGTGCGTTTGATCGAGCCGCTGATGACCAGACAACCGGCGATGGAACCGATTCTCGGCACGCGGATGATGTCGCGGATTTCGGCTTTG
>CAZRXE010001169.1:0-1841 GCA_964603695.1 uncultured Heliomicrobium sp. | reverse complement strand
ATATTGTTACAATAAGCAAGCTGCGCGTTTTTCTCTCCGGCGGGCGGGCCGCCCCCGCTCCGGGGGATAAAAATGCATTGGCTGGATTGGGCAATTGTCGCGGCGTATTTGATTTACATCGTGTATGACGGTTTGCGGCTGACGAAAAAGAGCAATGAAATCGAAGGCTACTTTTTAGCGAGTCGCAGTTTGCCGTGGTGGGCGGTTGGATTGTCCGTGATGGCCACGCAGCTTTCGGCCATCACGTTGGTCGGCACGACTGGCCAGGCGTATTCGGACGGAATGCGCTTCATACAGTTTTACTTCGGCCTGCCTTTCGCAATGGTGATTTTGTGCGTGACGGCGGTTCCCTTCTTTTACCGGGCGAAAGTCTTCACGGCTTACGAATACCTGGAACGGCGCTTTGACGCCAAAACACGCAGCCTAACCAGCTTCTTCTTTTTGATTTCGCGCGGGCTGTCGTGCGGCGTGATTGTGGCCGCGCCTTCGGTGGTGTTGTCTCTGGTGCTGGGTTGGAACGAAGTGACGACGATTCTGGTGATGGGTTTGACCACCACGATTTACACAATGTTCGGCGGCGTACAGGCCGTCACCTGGACAGATGTCAAACAGATGATTGTCATTTTCGTCGGATTAGCGGTCATCCTGTTCGTCATCATCGGCCAGTTCCCTGCGGGCGTTTCCATCGGCGAAGCCATGCAATTGGCCGGAGCCGCCGGGCGCATGAAAACCGTGGACACGAGTTTCAATCTGAACGAAACCTATACGCTGTGGTCGGGTTTGATCGGCGGATTGTTTTTGATGCTGGCTTATTTCGGCTGCGACCAGAGCCAGGTTCAACGATTTCTGACCGCCAAATCCGTCAGCGAAGGCCGCACTTCTCTGCTGATGAGCGCTTTTGTCAAAATCCCGATGCAATTTCTGATTCTGTTCATCGGCGTGATGGTCTTTGTGTTTTATCAGTTCACGCAGCCGCCGATGATCTTCAAAGCCGACGACCGCGCGCGCGTCGAACAGCGCGCCGAATATCAACAACTCAACGCCGAATATTCGCAGGCCTACGCCGCCCGCCAGCAAGCCGCGCTGGATTTCTCCAATCAGCAAAACACCGACGCCGCCAAACAGAACTTCGTCGCCGCCAACGACCGAATGAACGGCATTCGCAAACGGGTCGGCGATCTGGTCAAAAACCTCACCGGCAAAGCATTCAATGACGTGAACTACGTCTTTCCGACTTTTGTCACCACATACGCACCGGCGGGTGTCATCGGTCTGATTATCGCGGCGATTTTCGCGGCGGCGATGAGTTCGATTTCGGCGGAACTGGCTTCGCTTTCGACGGCGACGGTGATTGATTTTTACCGCCGCCATTACAAAACCGAAGCGCCGGACAGTCATTATCTGAATGTTTCCAAAATCGCCACGGGCTTGTGGGGACTCTTCGCCTGCGTGGTGGCGCTATATGCCGGGCGGTTGGGTTCGTTGATCGAAGTGGTCAATAAATTCGGCTCGTATTTTTACGGTTCGCTGCTGGGCGTCTTCGTGCTGGCCATCGGCACCAAGCGCGCGACGGGCAACGGTGCGTTTTTCGGCCTGTTGGCAGGCATCGCGACAGTGGCTGTGGTCGGCAACCTGACAAAAATCAGCTTCCTTTGGTATAACGTCGTCGGTTGCGTAGCGGTCGTGACCGTTGGAATGTTGATTAGTTTGATGGAAAAAAAGTGAGGTCTGCATGAACACTTCAGTATCTGAGTTACAAACTAAATTTGAGCGTCTTTCGCCGGAACAACAGGCTGAGGTTATCTGCTTGGTGGATTCACTCCTGAGCCAATCACAATCCG
>CAZRXE010001168.1:0-3307 GCA_964603695.1 uncultured Heliomicrobium sp. | reverse complement strand
ACCTTCGTTACACGAGGTAACTCACCGGTTACTAATTAGGGCATTCTTGTTAGGAAGACACAAAAGACACGGGAACGCGCCTCCTTGCGCCGAAGAACTGGGCAAATAAACCCGCTGTGGGATGCTTCCGAAGAGCCGGTTAGGAAGCAGCAGATTTACTAACGTAACTGAATTTTATTTATCCTATAGTCAGGGGAAGCAACGAGCCACCCGCAGCCAGCTTGTTAGAAAACTACCGCGTAGAACTAACCTAGCATACGGATTATTAGTCTGACCAGAGGTTTTCTTAATGGCAAGGGGTTATTTTTTAAGGCAGCGTAAAATGTAAGACAATCACTGACAATAAACCTACAGCCTGTCAGAATTACAGGAAGTAAAACCAGTCCTTGAGGTAGGACATAGTAAAAGAAAAAACTCTACCACTGACCTCCCTCGATCAATTCGATGCTAAACGTGTTTGACAAGCTTCGCCCATGCCAGACTTGCACCAGCGATTGACCGAGTTCCAGTCCGGGCGGCATGGGCACATTGATTTGCGTCAGATACGCATACTGAGGATCGCCCGGGGGACCGACGTAAGTGGGATGAATGCCGAAACCGCCGATTTCGACGCGCGTGTCCCAGCGGCGCGCGGTTTTCGGCAAGCCTTCGACCCAGATGAAAAGAAACGAATGTTGGCCGCTGCGGGAAAAACGGTGATCGTAAGTCGAGGCATTGATAACATCGCGAATGACCAATTCAGGATGCGGTTGCACGGGTTTGTCGCTCCAGGTGCGGAAAGCTTTTAGCGCGGCGCGAGTGTCGGTTCGGTAAAGCAGTTCAACGCGCGCGAAACCGGCGGAACGGGTCATTTGCGCCATGCATTCGACGTTCGGTGCCCACCAGTTGTCGTACTGGCCGCCCAGTTCGTCGAATTCGTAAAACTCCATCGCGGGTTCGCCTGCATCACGCATCTTGTCAATTATGTAGGATTCGATGATGGCGAAATCGCGCGTCACTTCGCAGACTCTTTCCAAAGCTAGTAATGGATGGCGCAAGTGATATAGCACACCAATAAACAGTACAATATCGAACGCGCCGAGTTTGTCTTTGCCAAGTTCGTAAACATTTAATTGGTGAAAGTCTGCCTGCGAATTCAGCACTTCCCTGGCGGCGAAAAAATGGGGTGGCCGCCAGCAATCCACCGCTGTGACGCACGCGCCGTGGCGTTCCGTTTCAAAGGTGTAAAACCCGTCCCAGCAGCCGATGTCCAGCAAACTAAGCCCAGTCAAATCCACGGGCAATGCCAGTGCGCTATAAAGCCCCTGCAATTCCTCCAACGAATGCACACCGGGCGTGATCTGCCCGTTGCCGAGGTCAATGCTGTGCCACCAGGAACCGGACAGCAGCATTTGCGTCTGTTCGACGCCGATTCGTCTGACTTCTTCGAGCAATTCATGCGAATCGAGGGTTGAGTTTTTCGACATTTGAATTTCCCGAAAAGAGGTGGTATCTCTGCGCGCCTATGCGAGTCGCGCTTGACGCTATCCCATTGGTCGCGGCGAAAACAGGGATTGGGCATTATACGGACGCGCTGGCGCAGTCGCTAGCGCGCATTCACACCGATCATCAGTACGTCCTGTTATCTCCATTCGATTTCATATTTCCAGTCGGCAACGGCACGCCGCCGAACCTGAGCAAACAATTTTTTCCTGTTCGCTCAGTCTTTCGCAAATGGTGGCTGGCCGGACTGCCGGCGATGCTGCGCATTTCGCCGCTTGACGTGTTTCACGGCACGAATTACTGCGTTCCAGTCTTCTCGCTCTGTCCGACGGTGACGACCATTCACGACCTGTCACTGTTCACGCAATCTCAGACGCACGAAAGCGAAAACGTCAAACGCGGCAAACGCCGCATTCCGCTGATGGCGCGGCGCGCCACCAAAATCATAGCGCCCAGCGAATGGACCAAGCGCGAGATCATCGAACATCTGGGCATTCGCGAAGACAAAATCCGCGTCATTTTTGAAGCTGCCCGCGCCGAAATGCGGCCCGTCCCCTTGCTGGAATGCCGCGCGACGCTGGACAAACACCAAATCAAATCGCCTTACCTGCTTTACGTCGGAACCATCGAACCGCGCAAAAACCTGCTGACGCTGATTCGCGCTTATGACAAATTGCTGCGCACAACGAAACATTGTCCGCAACTGGCGCTGTGCGGCGGACGCGGCTGGCTGTTTGATGAAGTCTTCAAGCTGGTCGAAGACTTGAAGCTGCAAGATCAAGTTCGCTTCACAGGCTACGTGCCGGACGAGGATTTGCCTGCGCTTTATTCAGCAGCGGAAATGTTTTTATACCCATCGTTGTATGAAGGCTTCGGTCTGCCGCCGCTCGAAGCGATGGCTTGCGGCGCGCCGACCATCAGCAGCAATGCGTCGAGTTTGCCGGAAGTCGTCGGCAAGGCCGGACTGATGCACGATCCGAACGACCAACAAACCCTGACCAACCACATGGCCCAACTGCTTGATGATCCATTCGCGCGCAGGCATTTCGTGCAAGCCGGACTGGAGCAGGCCGCGCGCTTTTCCTGGGATCGCGCCGCACGCGAAACCCAAAGCGTTTACGACGAAGTTTTTCAACAATGGAGAAAGTAAGGACGTTGATGGGTGGCAGGTGGCAGGTGATAGACCTGAGTTGCACTGCCACCTACCACCTGCCACCTATCACCTATGAGCCGTTTCAAGTCCATTCTGCGTAACCTGCGATTGATTCTTTCTCGCGAAATCACCGATCAGATCGGCGAAGTCGAAACGCGGCTGAGCCGTCGCGCGGACGAATACGAACGCGCCGTGGATGCGCGGTTGGATGAACGCTTCAACGCACTTCATCAACTGATCGGCGAACGTTTCGCGGAATTGCAGCGACACCTGGATGAACGCGCAGACAATTACGAATCGGCCCTCGACCGACGAGTTGAAGAGCGATTGATCGGCGTTGAAAGACGACTGGACGAACGCTTCGATGAAAAAACCCGCGCGGTGGATTCGCGGCTGGACGACCGTTTTGTGAAAATCGAACTTCAGATTGACGAGCGGTTCAATGTGCTAGACACCCGCGTGGACGACCGTATGCAGCGCCACGAACGCAAAGTGGACGCGATGATTCGCCAGTTTTCGTTGGACATCGTCGAACGCAACGACCTGATGCTGCAACTTTTCGAGCAGCGGTTGGACAAACAACGCCGCGAATTACGCGAAATCAAAGAAGCCAAACCTTCTGCCGATGGCACCCGGGTTGAAAACGCCGTTGAAAAAGAAGACGCTGCGACC
>CAZRXE010001167.1:0-3703 GCA_964603695.1 uncultured Heliomicrobium sp. | reverse complement strand
CCCGCGCGGCGCGCCTGGCGCGTAAAACGTGGCATGCACCAACGGGAACTCTCCGTCTATCGCCGGCAAAGGCCGCGCAATGAAATTTCCCGTTTCGGTGAATCCCGTCGGCCCCAGTTGCGCGGCGGTGAAATACCTTTTGTCGAACAGATTGTTGACGCGGACGAACAGTTCGATGTGGCGATTGAGTTCATATCGCGCGCCGAAATTGGCGACGGCGTAGCCGGGAGAACGGCCTTCGCCCAGGTAATACGTCCCGTCCGGTTCGTGTTCGTTGTTTTCGTTGCCGCGCGCGAACGCGCTGGACAGCGCCAGCACGCCGAAGTTCAGCGAGAGTTTTTTCGTCGCTTGCAGATCGGCAAAGAGTTTGAACATGTGTTGCGGGATGAGCGGAATTTTTGCGCCGGGTTCGATTTCGATCAGGCCTTCCAAACCGGGAGCTTCGGCGTCGCTGCTGCTGTTGCTTTCTCCGTTCACGTCTTCTTCGCTTTGATACGTGGCGTCCAGATAGGTATATCCGCCGCCCAAGCTGAAACGCCAGATGCGCGTGTTCAATTCGGCTTCAAATCCTTGTCGGCGCGTCTTGCCGAAGTTCTTGAAATAACCGAATCCGGTCTGTTCCGAAGCGACGAACAAAATGTCATTCCGATTTTCGGCGCGAAACCAGCCGAAGTTCCAATTGACGCGGCTTTCCTGTCCGCTGCGCAAACCGGCTTCAACCGTGCGCGTGACGACTTGTTGAAGCGGCGGGTCTCCGGCCATCGCATTTGGCAATTTGCATGGAGATTCGGGATCGGCGCAACCAAGTTCGACCGAAGTCGGCGCGCGATTGCCTTCGCTGTAACTGGCGTAAGCGTTCAAATGCCGCAGCGGGTGATAGGTCAATCCCACAGCCGGATTGAACCGGTCAAAAGCGTGGTCGCCGTCCAACGAACCTGTTCCGCCGCCCGGGTTGATCCGGTCACGGTTTTTGACCGTCGTGCGGTTATAACGCCCTGACAGCGACAAAGTGATTTGGTTGCCGACGGCCAGAGCGTCAGTGAAATAAAGGCTGAAGGTTTGAATGCGTCCGTTCAGGTCAACGCGCGTGTCGAAAGGTTCACCGTCGACATCGCCGCCCGTGATGCCGTCGCCGAATGCGTTCAATCCGGTGACGCTGCGGTCGGGATTTAAATATCCAAGCTGTGTGGATTGTGTGAAATCAACTGTGCTGCGGTCGAACGCCAGCCCCGCCGTCAATTGATTTCGCTGGCCGTTCGGGAAGTTGACCAGCGTGAATTGGCCTGAACCGCCGTAATTGTATTGCTCGCTGCGCCCGCGATTGAGCAGGCCGTTGCACTTTTCCGCCGGTTCATCGCGCAGCAACACGTTGCCTATGCAGCGCCAGAACGGAAACGGCGTATTGGCTGCCGTCGCGCCGCTGGTCGGAAAGCCGGTGTATCCCGCCGCCGCCAGTGCTGCACGTTCAGCCGCGCCGGGTTGATAAACAGATTGATCCAGCGAATCTTCGTTGATGTCGCCGTTGAGCGTATTGGTGCGAATCGAACGAACGTAAGCGTTGCCGGAAATCGCCAGCCGCGAAGAAAAACCGTGCCGGGCGTTGAAATTGAAAAACGGCGCGCGATTGTTGGTAATGTCAGGTTTGGTGTAAACGCTGCGGTAATCGCGGTCTAGGAAGCGTTGCTCTTGCAGCCCGTTGCCAATCAGCGAATTGTTGGCGTACGACACGGTCACGCCCAGCGAAGTTCGATTACGCTGCCAGCCGAGTTTGCCAAAAAACTGCCGCACGTTTGAAGGCGAATCAGTTCGCCAGCCGTCTTCAAAAAACAACGAACTGGCCGTGTACCAATGCAAACCTTTGGTGTTCGATCCGCCGTGTTCCAGTTCGCCGGTCAGACGCCCAAAACTGCCGCCGCCGATTTCCAACGTGGTGACAGGAGAATTCAACCCATCTTTGGATTGCAAAACCAACGCTCCGCCCAGCGTGTTCAACCCGAAGAGCGGATTCGATCCGGGAATCAAGGCGACTTCGGAAATGGCGACACGTGGAATCAAATCCCAACTGACCACGTCGCCGAAGGGTTGATTCAAGCGCACGCCGTCCAGATACACGGACAACCCTTGCGGCGTGCCCAACAGCGGCGAAGCCGTGTAGCCACGATAATTCAAATCGGCTTGATAAGGATTGCCCTGAACTTCGTTAAGGTTGACGGCTCTCAGTCGCCGATTCAGAAAGTCGGAAATATCCAGCGCATTGCTGGATCGAATGTCGCCGTGCGGCGCAGCCTGAACAGGCGCGGCGATTTCATCTTCGCTCAAAGCTGCGCCGGGCAATGGAGTTGCCGCGACAATGTCCACGTTGAACGCCAGCCCACCGACGGTCAATGTCACAGCCCGCACGATAGGCGTTGCGGACTGCACGTCTATCATCGCTGATTGCGCGGCAAACCCGGTTTGGGAAATTTCCAGTCGGTAACGGCCAAAACTCAATCCTGACAATGCAACACGCCCTTGCGCGTCGGTTTGAAAGCTGCGGCTGACGCCGGTGGCCAGGTTGGTCAAAGTTCCCGTCGCCGCCAGCTCCTTGCCTGCCGGGTCTTTCACTTCCAATCGAAGTTCGCCGGTCGGTTGTTGTGCGATGAAACTGTGATGAGCCAGGGCAAACGAACACGCCGCAAACAAAAACATAGCCAGGAAAAAGAGTCTGGTAGTCATTGGTGAAGGTTCCTTTTTGTTGCAGAGAATTAGGATTACAGCTATTCAGACAACTATCTGCAAACAGAGGTTACATCCTTTTTTCGGCGGAAGAAACAGCCGGAGCGTACACGCATGGCGCTCCGGCTGGTTTCTGTTGGTTGTGCTGTTCAATTATGGATTGGCTGCCGGAGGCGCTTTGACCATTTCGCCGCCAGCGGCTTCCCAGGCCGCATTGCCGCCCACCAGCGCCTTGGCGTTTGTGTATCCGCCTTGTTCCAGCAAGGTCACTGCGCGCAGGCTGGTTTGTTCCGCCGGGCAACTGCAATACTCCTGGTGAGTTTCGGCAGAATCCACGCTGACGCCCAGAATGACGGTGTTGGCTTTTTCATACGCCGCCAAATCACGCTGGAAATTTTTGGCTTCGATGGTGCAGCCGGAGGTGAAATCTTTCGGGTAAAAATACAGCACCACCCATTTGCCGCGATTGGTTTTCAAGCTGATGGATTTGCCTTCGTTGCTTTTCAATTCAAAGTCCGGCGCAGCCTGGCCGACTTCGGGAAGATTGACCAACGCGCGCGCATTGTTCAACGGATAGCTCAGCGCCAGGAACATCAGGAGCATCAAAACTCTGGTAGTGGTTTTCATCGGTGTTTATCCTTTCTGGGTTTTGTAAAGGGATCAGAAGGGAACTAACTGGCTTCTGATCCGTCATCTCCGCAAAAATTCGCTCCGGCAGACCGCCGGAATGACGTGAATCCAGCAGCAGACGCAAACGCGCCCGACCGTTGGCAATCGAATGGTGTTGATTGAGCGCGGAACCATGGCCAGGCTCCGCCAAAGTGGAGATCAGCCGACGAACCGCGAACAACTAATTGGATCAAGCGCAACCTGCGCTGGTCGCCAAACACTGGCTCAAATGCGGTACATAATTTCCTGCCTGAACGAAATTCAAAGGGAGTTGTGAGTGACGCGTCAGTTAAGCAGACGCGCCCAAGTCAACGCTTGG
>CAZRXE010001166.1:0-2046 GCA_964603695.1 uncultured Heliomicrobium sp. | reverse complement strand
GGTCGCCCGCGCCAATTAATTCCGGCTCGGCGTCGAGCAAGGCTTTTACCTGTTTCAGGTCGCGCGCGCGAATGGCGGCGGCGACGGCTTCGCCCCGCGTCGAAGCGTGATGTTTACCGGCGTATGTCGCCGACAACAATCGCTCCATTTCCGCGTAGCCGCGGTCGCGGCAAATTTCCAGCAAGCTGTCGTTGACGGCCAGGCTCAGGGGATTGGCGGTGTAATTCAGCAAATACTTCGCCACGGCAATTCGGTTTTCGCGCACGGCGAAGTAAAGCGGCGTGCGATAGTTGTAATGCGTTCGCGCCAGCGACGGGTCTTTTTTCAGCAAACGTTTGACGGCGTTCAAATCTCCGTCAATGCAGGCGCAGAACAGTTTCCACACCTCAGTGCCAGTGCCCGTCGCCCAGAGTAACGGCGCGTTCTTTTTCAAATCAGCGGGTTGAATCATTGGTTATGCCTCGGAGTAAAAGAAGGCCAGTTCCTGCACGGCGATCCTGCTCTTTTTGGTCAGGCGCACGGACGTGGAAGCTTTGCCCAGCAAGCCTTGATCGGCCAGGTATTCGCACGCAGTCGTTACGTGTTCGATGTTGAAATTGCGTTTGAAGTGATCCTCGATCTCGGTGCAGCAGCGCGTTTCGCCGACTTCGCGCAGGTGATGGAGGATTGGCGCGAACCAGTTCGGCGCGCGTTCGGCGACATAAACGTCAATCGCATCAAGCGCCGCCTGCACGTTTTTGCGGGTCTTTTTTGTGTTGAGCAAGTCAGCGTAAACGATTTTGAAAAACGCCGGATTGAGCTTCATCGCCTGCGGAATGACTTCGCGGTCGGCCAGCAAACGCGCGTTGATGACTTCCGCCTGGGCCAGCGATGTTGCGGCAAACAGAATCCACAACGCCGTGTATTCCAGATCGCCGCGCGTCAGGAAAAATTTGTGCGCTTTGTAAAGCGGCGGCAACACGCTGGTCGCCGCGCGCAGCAATTGGATTTGCGTGTCGCGTTCGCCGATTTCGCCCAGGCGTTCGCACAAAGCGGTAATCGTCGGATCGTGCGTGTAAAGCAATCGCCCTTTGGCCAGAAACGAATGAAAGAAGGAATTGCCGAGCGAGCCTTCGACCGACCGGCGCAACTCGGTTCGTGACAGCAACAGCGCGTGAACGTTGACGCCGTCGGCATAGAGCGACAGACCTTCCGTGTCGAACTTGCGGTCGTCCACTGTCACCAACACCAAATCCACGTCCGACTTCGCCCAGACTTTATCGTGCGACAAACTGCCGCAAAGAATGGCCGCTAGAATCGAATGGTCTTCTTTGATTTGTTCGATCAGGGCATCTACGGCGGCGGCGAACTGTTGCTGTACTGACTCTGTTTTCATCAATCACGTATAAAACCTGGGAGCGCGCGCGGCCCCGCGTGTATCGCTCACCGTGGATAAGAGACTTTCACACCGAGAACTCGCACGCGGGGCCGCGTGCGCTCCCAGAGATTTGCGGTTTGATGTGAGGTTCCAATTTACGCAGCCGTCGTCATAACTGGCAACGGTTTTAAGAACTTCAGGAAAAAGAAATAAAAAAGGGTTGCCAAGCCTTTCGGCTCCGCAACCCTTTTCCTGTGTCGTCTTCGCTTACTGGCAGGACACAGGCAAGACCGGAACCACCAGACTGGCCGAAGTGGTGGTGGTCAGCGTATGCAGTTGATGTCCGCCGTTGAAGGCACCGGCGTTCGCATTCGCGTTCGCGTTGAAGTTGAAGGAGGCTCCGTTCAGTGCGATGTCGTCCTGGCTGTAAATCTTCATCCAGCCGGAACGTCCCGCCGGAATGAATTGTTCAAAGCGCGGCGTGGTTCGCGGAACGTTGTTGCTGAGCGAAGTGCGGAACTGACAGGTTGCCGGGCGCAGCGTAAAACTGAGGCTAAGTTCGGCGTCGTTGTACAAAATGCCGAACAGGCTATCCAGTTTGTCCGCTGAACCGAGTAGGTTCCCGCCGATGCGGTTCAGCACCAGTACAGTGTCGTTGCCGTCCGCCCGCGAAGGCACATTGTTAAGCG
>CAZRXE010001165.1:0-2348 GCA_964603695.1 uncultured Heliomicrobium sp. | reverse complement strand
GCATCAAAACGAAGGCGGCGCGAGTTGGAGTCCGTACGATGTGCTCGGCCATCTGATTCACGGCGAAGAGACCGACTGGATTCCGCGCGCCCGCATCATTTTGGAGGCAGGCGAAACGCGCACCTTCGATGTCTTTGATCGCTTCGCGCAATTCGAGCACTCGCAGGGCAAGTCGTTGAGCGAATTGCTGGACGAGTTTGCGCGGTTGCGTGCTGCAAGTCTGGCGACGCTCGCCGCGTGGCAATTGACGCCGGAAGATTTGCTGAAACGCGGGCGGCATCCCGAATTCGGCGCGGTCACGCTCGGCCAATTGCTGGCGACGTGGACGGTGCATGACCTGAACCACATTGCGCAAATCAACCGCGTGATGTGCCGCCAATACACGCAGGCCGTTGGGCCGTGGCAGGCTTATCTGCCGATTCTTCAGTAACACTATGGAAATCAAATACCGAATCAATCAGGACATCTCGGCGGATGAGTTTATTGACGTTTTGCGCCGCTCGACCTTGGCGGAACGGCGTCCGGTGGAAGATCGCGTTTGCATCGAAGGGATGTTGCGGCATGCCAATCTGCTGGTTACGGCCTGGGACGGCGACCGACTGATTGGTGTAGCGCGCAGCGTCACTGATTTCAATTACTGCTGTTACCTGTCCGATCTTGCCGTGGATACCGCCTATCAAAAGCACGGCATCGGCAAATGCTTGATCGCCGAAACGCAGCAACGGCTCGGCCCCCAATGCACGATCATTCTGCTGTCCGCGCCAGCGGCGGTCGAGTATTACCCGCGCATAGGCTTTCAACATCATCCGCAAGCTTGGCTGCTGCCGCGCGCCAAGAGCCTTTGAAAAGACCCGCACGTTGTGTCTTTTCAAATCATGCCTGTAACCGAGTTACAGGAAGAGCCTGTTGACGGAGACCCGCAGCATTATGTTTCCGCGTAAACAATTTGCTGGAGAAGGGGCAAAGAAGGCTATGTCTTGTTTTACAGTTTCAACCGACGGAAAAACGCTTGTGGCGAGATGGCTGTTTTTTTTGTGCGTGTTTGGCCAATCGGCCTTTGCGCAATCGCCTTCAACCGGCGATTGGGCGCAATGGGGCGGCCCCGCGCGCAACTTCAAATCCACGACGACCGGCTTGGCGACAAGCTGGCCGGAAGGCGGGCCGCGCAAATTGTGGAGCCGTCCGCTAGGTGATGGCTATTCGTCTATCGCGGTCGCGGGCGGCAAGCTGTTCACGATGTACCGCAAAGGCGAGCAGGATGTCGTCGTCGCGCTTGATGCGGCGACGGGGAAAACGATTTGGGAATTCGCTTACGACGCGCCGTTCTGGAAAGAGCAGGACATGTCGAACGGGCCGGGGCCGCATGCGACGCCGTTAGTTGTGGGCGATTTCGTTTTCACCACGGGCGCGACGGGCAAGCTGCATGCCCTGAACAAACAAACCGGCAAGCTGGTTTGGGCGCACGATCTCTTCCAAGAATTCCACGGCACGGTGCGACCGAACGGGTATTCGTGCAGCCCGATTGCTTACAAAAACACCGTCATCGTGATGGTCGGCGGCGCGGGCAATGCGTTGATGGCGTTCAATCAAAAAGACGGCGCGGTCGTTTGGAAGAAGCACGATTTCAAAAATTCGACTTCCTCGCCGCTGCTCATCAACGTGGACGGACAGGAGCAACTCGTCGCGTTTATGTTTGGCGACATCGTTGGCGTGGATCCATCGAATGGCGCGCTGTTGTGGCAGCATCCGCACGAGACGGATTTCGGTCTGAACACGATGACGCCGGTTTGGGGCGAAGACAATCTGCTGTTTGTGTCTTCGGGTTACAACGGCGGCAGCCGCGTGTTGAAGCTGGCGCAAGGCGGTGGCAAAACCACGGTCGAAGAAGTCTGGTTTCATCGTTTGATGCGCGTGCATTTCGGCAACTGCATTCGCGTGGGCGATCTGGTGTTCGGTTCGAGCGGCGATTTCGGTCCCGCGCCGCTGACCGCCGTCAATGTCAAAACGGGTAAAATCGTCTGGCGCAATCGTAGCTTTCCGCGCGCCGGTTTTCTGCTGGTTGAAGACCGTCTGCTGATTCTGGATGAAGACGGCAATTTGGCGTTGGCTACGCCCACGGCGGAAGGCTTGACGATTCAGGCCAAAACCGCGCTGCTCAGCAACAATGCCTGGAGCGTGCCCGCGCTGGTCGGCACAACGCTGTATGTGCGCGACCGCAAAACGATTGCGGCAGTGGATCTGAAGGCCGCTCGCCACTAGCCGAACGACTTGCAGATCGAAATGCCATGATTGATGCTGCGCTTCACCACAGAAGCGCAATGAAGAAAGCGAAGCAAAAAACAGACTCC
>CAZRXE010001164.1:0-5203 GCA_964603695.1 uncultured Heliomicrobium sp. | reverse complement strand
CATGTTGATCTTGATCGCCGCACGACAAGCCAGGCTGGCGGCGATTTCGGCTTGCAGTTCATCCAGCGACAGTCCGCGCCGGTCGTCTTCAATCGCATCAAGCAATTCCACCAGCAGCGATTGCGCCATTTCCGAACCAAGCAGCGCCGGAATCGCTTTGATGGCAATAGTGCGTCCCGACAGACGGCCAAGCTCAAAGCCGTTTTTTTCGAGTTCCGGCAACACTTGATCGAAAGTCGTGGCCTGGGCGGGCGATAAATCCAGTGTTTCGGGAATCAGCAACCGCTGTGTGTCAATCCGGCGGGTGCGCAGCGCGCGCCAGTGTTGTTCAAAAAGTATGCGTTCGTGCGCGACGTGCTGGTCAATCAACAGCAATCCCGTGCGGTCGGTGGCGATGATGAAGCTGTTGTGCATCTGACCGAGCGGATAAATTTCATCGGCGTGCAGCGTCAGGTTTTGCGCCGATTTCAGTTGCGAATTGGTGTGCTCCGCGCCACGCATTCCCAGACAGCCGATGCGATGGCCGTAAACCGGAGCCGGAGCAGACGAAAGAGCAGTAACTTCGGCAACCGGCGCATCGTCGTTGAAGGTCTCCGAAACAGTCTCTTCAATAAGCCAGACTTGTTCCGTTACAACCGGATCGCTGCCATCGGCAAGCTGTTCAGAAAGCGCCGGCGTCAGTTTGATTTTTTCTTGCACTGGAAGCTGCGGCAGCGGCGCTTGAAAGCGAAAGGCGGCTTTCAATTCTTCGCGCGAAATCGGCTGCGCTTTTTCTTCAAAAAAACCTCGCGAAGTTTCAGTCGGAACCGGCGTCGCGGATTCGGCTTTTCTTTCGGCGAATGGAGTCGCGGCGGCTTTGGCCGAGCCGATGGCGGCGCGCACGGCATCGCGGATCAAGTCGTAAACAACGGCGCTGCGAACAA
The DNA here is from genome assembly GCA_964603695.1 of uncultured Heliomicrobium sp. Taxonomy (GTDB): domain Bacteria; phylum Acidobacteriota; class Blastocatellia; order RBC074; family RBC074; genus RBC074. The sequence goes on along the minus strand of CAZRXE010001164.1, from coordinate 4,280 downwards.
AGCGAACTTCGGTTTTGGCCGGATGAACATTGACGTCCACTTCGTGCGGCGGCATTTCGATCATCAACATCGCCGACGGATACACGCCCGAAGGAATCATCGCGCGGAAGGCTTCACTCAAGGCTTTGCTGATGACTTTGTCGCGGACGTAACGGCCATTGATGAAAAAGTATTGGCCGTCACGATTCGTCCGCGTGGCCGATGGCGAAGACACATAACCGCCCACGCGCATCTCGCCGGAGTCGCTACGAACTTCTATCAAATCGCCTATGAATTCTCCGCCGAAAAGTTGATAAGCGCGTTCGCGCAAATTGGCGACCGGCGTCACGCGAATGCTTTCGCGATTGTTGTTCACCAGCGTGAAGGAAAGCTGCGGATTGGCCAGCGCGTAATGCGTGACCAGATTGGCGATGTGATAGCTTTCGGTGGCTTCGGATTTCAGGAATTTGCGCCGCGCCGGAACGTTGAAAAACAAATCGCGGATTTCAAACTCCGCGCCGCGCGCAAAGGCGCAATCGCGCACGTGCAGCATTCGCCCGCCGCTGATTTCGATTTCCGTGCCGACCAGATCATCCGCCGTTTGCGTCCGCAACCTGACTTTAGCCACCGAAGCAATCGAAGCCAGCGCCTCCCCGCGAAAACCCAGTGTCGAGATTGCTTCCAGGTCTTCGGCGACTTTCAGCTTGCTGGTGGCGTGACGTTCAAAAGCCAGAATGGCGTCGTCACGCGACATGCCTTCGCCGTCGTCGCTGATGCGAAGCAGGCGGCGTCCGCCGGACTCGACGGCGACTTCAATCTTTTGCGAACCGGCGTCAATCGAATTTTCGATCAACTCCTTGACAATGGAAGCCGGACGTTCGACCACTTCGCCGGCGGCAATTTTATTGGCAAGACTGTCGGGCAGAACGCGGATTTTTGACATTGCGTGAAGTCTGGAATCTTTGCACCTTCGACCGGTGCGTTGTACGTTGAAACGAAAAGATCATAATTGATCTCCCCTTGTTCGCGAAACCACGGGCTTTTCCCAAGCCCTACTTGAATGAAACGAAAGAAGGAGAATTCGAAATGAAAAACTTCAACGGCCCAGCGTTTCTGGCCGCAGTATTGCTGATTTGCGCCAGCGCGCTAACAGCTTTTGCGCAGGAGAACGAAATTTCCGTGTTGGTCGGCGGACTGAAAACCGGCGACAAAGGACTTCAGTCCACGCAAACCATCAAAGCCGCGTTCGACGGCGCAACCAGCTACGAAATCAATTACGCCAACCGCATAGTAGATGGCGAACTGGCGTCCCTCCACTGGGAACTGCTAATTGCCGGCGCCCCCAAAACCAACGTCAAATCCACCAACCTGCTGCTGCCGCGCAATTACTCTTCGATTTTCTTCACGCCCGGCTTGAAGGTGAAACTCTTTCCCAAAGGCGTTTCGCCGTTTGTCGCGGCAGGTTTAGGACTGGGACGCTTTTCCGCCGACGGAACCAACCTGAACGGTCAGCCGAACACCAGCGACCGAAACAATACGACCTGGGTATTCAATTACGGTGGCGGTGTGGATGTGCCGATCTTCCCGCACATCGCGCTGCGCGGAGAACTCCGCGACTTCATCGCCGGTACGCCCAAGCTGAATTCCCAGCTTTTTGAAAAACGCGAACACAACGTTTTTGTCGGCGGCGGCGTGGTCGTCCGCTGGTGAAAACGGCTAGAGCCTGAGTTCAATGCTGAACTCAGGCTCTAGCCACATTAGGAACTCTCACCGCTTCTACTTCGACCAGTCTTCCAGTTTTAACCCCGGCACTTGACCAAAGTGTTGCACATTTCTCGACAGCAACGTGGCATCGTTAGCTAATGCAATGGCCGCAATTTTCAAATCCATTGTGCCGATGCGAATGCGCTGCTTTTGTAACTGCTCAAATTCATCAGCCGCCGCCTGGTCAAAATCAAGAACTTTAATCTCTCGGTAATGATCCATCATCTGATTGAGCTTTTTGTAACGCACAACTTGTTCAGACAAGGAACGGGATTTGGAAATCCAGGACAACCAGCCGCGCATCTGTTCTTCAAACGTGATAATGGTGGTTGTCTTTCCAAAACGGGACAAACGAAATCGAAGCCTCTCAGCTTCCGGCCCCACTTCCGTTCGAGCAGGCTGACGTGATCCGTATCAAGATTATAGATCACTGACGAACGCTCCTTTTTCCAGTTTTCCTACTTTTCTTTTTAGCGGACTTAGGACGCAGTGACTCGCGGTACTTGCGTCCTAATTCCATCGCTTTTTCGTAATCCTCATCGTCGGCAAATGCTCCATAAATCTTGTTTATCCAGGCATCTCCGGGTCTATTGTTCATCTCTACGGAACCATTTTTTCCGTCTTCAAGTTGTTCCATTTTGGTTTCCAGAGTCGCCACGCGCGACTCCAGAAGCGCCAATTTTGAAGCAGCCATAAAGCCTCCTTCTTAATGCAATCAGACCAGTGTTTTGATCTTCAATTCCGCAAGCTGGGCGGGCGCGACTTCGCTGGGCGAGTCGGTCATCATATCGGACGCGGTGGAAACTTTCGGGAAGGCGATCACTTCGCGCAGCGAACCGGCTTTGGCCAGCAGCATCACCAGCCGATCCAATCCCAACGCGATGCCGCCGTGCGGAGGCGTGCCGTAGCTGAGCGCGTCCAGGAAGAAGCCGAATTTTTCGCGCGCTTCCTCTTCGCTCAGGCCCAAAGCTTTGAAGACCGTTGCCTGCACGTCCGAACGGTGAATACGAACAGAACCGCCGCCCAATTCCTTGCCGTTCAGCACCAAGTCATACGCCTTCGCGTAAACCGAACCGAGGTCGCCGCCGTCCAGTTTCGACACGTCTTCGTCGCGCGGCGAAGTGAACGGGTGATGTTTGGCGTACCAGCGGCGGTCTTCGTCGTGGTATTCGAACATCGGAAAGTCCGTTACCCACAGCAAGCGGTTGTCTTCTTCATTGATGAGCTTGTCGCGGCGACCGACTTCCAAACGAACTTCGCCAATCGCATCGCAGGCCTTTTCCCATTTGCCGCCGACCATCAGGATCGAATCGCCTTTCTTCGCGCCGGCGACTTCGACGATTTTGGCGACGCCTTCCGCGCCCATCGTTTTGGTCAGCGCGGATTTGTTTTCGGCTTCCAGCACCTGAATGTAAGCCAGGCCGCCCGCGCCGAAGCGTTTGGCGTGTTCGATGATGTCGTCGTATTGCTTGCGCGACCACGCAGCCGCGCCCGAGACGACGATGGCTTTGACCACCCCGCCTTTTTTGATGGCGTCGGCGAAGACCGGAAACGCGCTGCCTTCAAAGGCGGCGGTCAGATCAATCAACTCCATGCCGAACCGCATATCCGGTTTGTCCGAACCGAAACGATTCATCGCCTCGTTGTAAGGCATCCGCTGAAACGGGCGCGCGGGAGCTTCGTAACCGGCGACTTTGAAGCATTCGACGATCATCGGTTCGATAACATTGAACACGTCATCGGGCTGAACGAAGCTCATTTCGATGTCAATTTGCGTGAACTCCGGTTGGCGGTCGGCGCGCAAGTCTTCGTCGCGGAAGCAGCGCGCGATTTGGAAGTAACGTTCATAGCCGGAAATCATCAGCAACTGTTTGAACAACTGCGGCGATTGCGGCAAAGCGAAAAACTTGCCCGGCATCGTCCGCGAAGGAACCAGATAATCGCGCGCGCCTTCTGGTGTGGATTTGGTCAGGATCGGCGTTTCGATTTCAAAAAAGCCTTGTTCATCCAGCACGCGCCGCACGGCAAAAGCCAGTTGATGGCGCAGCCGGAAATTCCGCTGCATTTCGGGGCGGCGCAAATCCAGGTAGCGATACTTCAAACGCACGTCTTCCGAAGCTTCGCAGCGTTCAATCTGGAAGGGCAGAGCTTGCGAATCGTTCAGGACTTTGACGTCTTCGGCGATGATTTCGATTTCGCCGGTTTCCATGTTGGGATTGAAATTGTTTTCCTCGCGCACAATGCATTTGCCGGTCACGGCCAGCACGTATTCGCTGCGCGCCGGGCGGATTCTGGCGTGCGCGTCGGGCGAAATATCCGGGTCGAAAACGACCTGCGTGATGCCGTTGCGGTCGCGCAAGTGAATGAAGGTTACGTTCTTGTGTTCACGACGGCTGTTGACCCAACCCATCAAGGTCACGGTCTGTCCGGCTTGTTCGCGGCGCAGTTCGCCGCAATGATGAGTGCGTTTTGTTTGTCCAAGATGATCCAACATTGTTCTTTCCTGATGTAATTGATTTGCCACAGAGAACACAGAG
>CAZRXE010001163.1:0-6378 GCA_964603695.1 uncultured Heliomicrobium sp. | reverse complement strand
CAACCGATCTTTCGCACACGGACAACAGACGAGTGGGAAGCGGCGCTGCTGAAATTGGGCGTGCCGTGCGGTTCGGTGAAAAGCTATCTCGACTTTCTCAACGACCCACAAGTCACAGCGATGGAAATGAACCCAGTTGTTGAACATCAGCACATCGGACGGATGCGAATGCCAGGTATTCCGGTCAATTTCGCGCAGACGCCGGGAGCCATTCAGCGTGCCGCGCCAATGCTCGGCGAACATACGGAAGAAATACTGCGCGAGCTTGGTTATGACAATGACGGCATTGCCCAATTGCAACAGGCAGGAATTGTATCGAGCATTTCACCAACCCACTTATAGCGGTTTTCAGCCGAGTGCGACCTCCACATTCAGAGGTGGGACAGGTTCGTAACCTTGTCATTACCCACATTTTCAGTCGCTTGGTTGCCACGCTAAACCTTGAAGCTTTTGTCAGCCACGCCAGAGCGTTTGCCAACCGGGGTCGCCATCGCTTTGGCGACCCAGAAAGCCGCCCAAACGTGCGACGCTGCCCCAGAATTCGCGCAAGGTCAGTCCACCTGGTGGCAGCTTCAAGTAACTTTGCTATGTTGTCAGTAATTTCGGTTCGACGAAATGTCGCGCCAGGCTACCGCTTCTTCCCATTGATCTCCGGCTCTCGCCGCCAAACGCGCTGAGCCGCCAACCCCAGTTCTCCCGTTTTCAGGGACAAGGCCAAACAACTATGGATCAACAAACCCTGACTTTTTTTCCGTCTTGAGCCGCCCCAACCCACTCACACTCGGACGATGCGTGAAATTCAACTCACTGCCATCCTGGATAAACATGACCACGTCATTGCTCAAGCGCGCTTGCCGGAGCGTGGCCTGCCGATGAGGGGCGCTCAAACTTGCAGGCGTCACATCAGGTTCGTTGAGCGAGCGATATGCCGCCTTGAGGTCTTTCCAACTGCTGGTCTACACCGGCAGACTAGCGGCGGGGTTGGCCGCCAACTGCGCTCCGAGCGTAACTGCTCGCGCTGTCCGCCGCTTGTCATTCAACGAGGCCGCTCCACATTGCTGAACTGCTCATTCTTGAACGTCCTGTACCGTATCTCGAATACTCATTCGAGCAATTAAGCGTATTCACAAAAATGTGGGTAATGACAAGGTGTCGAACCTGTCCCACCCAATCAAGAAGTCGCGGACATCTGCAAATCGCTATAGGGTCGGAACAACTTTGAGCGCCCTGGTGTAATTTGGCGTGAAATAACAGCCACACTATTTCGCCTGGCTGGAAATATTTATCGCGGAAACCGTCCATGCTACAGTGAGCCACCGATTAACAAGACCGATAAGAAAGAGGTTCCACCATGAAAGTTCGCTATTTGCTGTTGCTTTGCGCGTTACTGGCCGGAAACGTGTTGTCTTTGGCTCAGGCAGTGCGCGGTCGTATTGAAGGCACGGTTAAGGATCAACAAGGTCAGTTGATCCCCAATGCCACGCTCACCGTCACCAACACTGGCACGGGCGAAACGCTGACGGCCACTTCATCCGGCGAAGGCGTTTTCGTCGTTGCCGAAGTGAAGCCGGGAATTTATCGCGTAACGGCCAATGCTACGGGTTTCAAGAAAATCACCATCGAAGGCATCGTCGTTCAGGTCGCCACGGTTTCCACAGTCAGCGTGGAATTGCCTGTCGGCGCGGCTACGGATTCCGTCACTGTCAGCGCCAACGATTCGCAGGAAGTGGTCAACAGCGCCAATCCCGAAATCGGCGACGTGGTGGATCGGCAGCGCATTCTGGATTTGCCGCTCGACGGGCGCAATCCTTTGGAATTGACGGCGCTGCAAGCGGGCGTGCAACTTCGCACCAACGCCGACGGCGAAATTGACAAGTTTTCCATCAACGGCAATCGCACCGTCGCCAACAACATCACTGTGGACGGCGTCAACGCTTCGGATAATTTTTTGAAAACTCCGGCCAATGTCACCTTGCCTGTGATTCCGGTCAGCGTGGAAAGCATTGGCGAATTCCGCGTAACGACCGCGCTGCCTTCGGCGGAATTTGGGCGCGGCACGGCGCAGGTCAACGCCATTACCGCTTCGGGCACGAACCAGTTGCGCGGTTCAGTGTTCGAGTTTCATCGCAACACCATTTTCAATGCCAATACCTTTTTCAATAACTCCACGGTCAACCCGGACACGGGCCAGACATTGCCGCGCGAGAAACTGATTCGTAATCAATTCGGCGGACGCTTGGGCGGCCCTGTCAGACTGCCGAAAAACATCTTCGGCCCGCTGGCTTATGAGGGCAAAGACCGGACGTTCTTTTTCTTTTCGTACGAAGGCAAGCGCGAATCGCGCGGTCTGTCGCGCAATCGCATCGTTTACACGGCGCAGGCGCGACAAGGCATTTTCCGTTACCTGAACAATCTGCCGACCACGCCGGCCAACGTCGCGGCCAATCCGTCCGCCATTCGCAGCGTCAATGTGCTGGGATTGAACAACACGCGCACGACACTCGATCCGGTAGTGGCGCGCTATCTGGCGCTGACGCCCACGCCGAACAACTTTCAATTGGGCGACGGACTGAACACCGGCGGCTACCGGTTCAATTCAACGATTCTTTCGCCGAGCGATGTGTTTGCCGGGCGGCTGGATCATCGGCTGACGAACAAACATTCGCTGGAAGCCACCTTCAGTTACGGCGACGTGAACTTCCTGGGCGATTACATCAACGAAGGCGAGCCGGTTTTCCCGGACGCGCCTTACCGCACGCGTAATACTTTGGGACGCGGACTTTCAACTACGTTGCGTTCGACCTTGACGCCGGCGCTCATCAACGAAGCACGCTTCGGCGCGCAACTTTCCACGCTGACCTTTGCCAACACCGCGAGCTTTCCCGAAGGCTACCAATTTGATTTCGGCACGATCACCGACCCGATCAATGATTTTTTGGGTTCGGGGCGCAATCTGCGCGTGCTGCAATTCACCGACAACCTGACGTGGATTCGCGGCGGCCATCAATTCAAAACCGGCGTGGAATATCGCTCGCTGTGGGTGCATCGCTACACTTTTGCCGACACCTTGCCGCGCGCGGATTTCAGCACGGCGGTCAACGATCCGGGCTTTGTCCGCACGACGCAGTTTGCGGGCAGCACCACTGCGGATTTCAACAACGCCCGCACGTTGGCCAACAACATCACCGGCGCAATCGGCTCCGTCTTTCAAACCTTCAATGTTTTGCAACGCGGTACGGGCTTCGTTGTCGGCGCGCCGGAAGTGCGCGAATACGGCAATCGCGAACTGGACGCTTACGCACAAGACACCTGGCGCGCGCGTCCGAATCTGACGTTGAGTTTGGGTTTGCGCTATGAATTCCAAACCGCGCCGCGCGAATTGAATGGCATGGCCTTGCTGCCTGTCGGTGGTTCTGCCGGACTGTTCGGCATTTCGGGCAAAGGCAATTTGTTTCAACCCGGAACCTTCGGTGGCCCAGCGACGACCGTGCTGGATTACGCCGATGAGCTTTTCAACGCCGATAAAAACAACTTCGCGCCGGTGATTGGTTTTGCCTGGGACCCTTTCAAAAAAGGCAACACCAGTTTGCGTGGCGGCTATCGCATCAGTTATGTGCGCGGCAGTCTCAACACCATTGACGGTACGCTGGACGACAACGAAGGCTTGATCCTGACCACGCAACGCAACCTCGGCGGCTTTTTACGCAACGGCATCGCGCCCGCTCCCGTGCCGACCGTCAATGTCCCTGCGGCGCAAAGCATTCAGGTCAGTTCGACAGTGGACGTGCGCGCGTTCGATGAAAACCTGCGCACGCCTTATGTGCAGGAATGGACGTTCAGCGTGCAGCGCGAAATCATGCGCGGCACGTCGCTTGAGGTCCGTTATGTTGGCAATCGCGGAATCGGGCTGTATCGCGGCTACGACGTGAACGAAGTCAACATTCTGGCGCGCGATCCGAAAACCGGCCAATCGTTCATCGAAGCCTTCCGCATTGCCCAAAACAATCTGGAAGCCTTCAAAAAAGCGCGTCCGACCGCCACTCCGAATTTCAAATACGACGCGACAGTTGCCGGCAGCCGTCCGAATCCGTTGTTTGACGACGTGCTGTTTCGCGGTCGCGCGGCCAGTGAATTTCAGTTGACGAATTACGTGCAGCGCCTGGAAGAAGGTCGCGCAGGCGATTTCGCCGACTACGTTTCGCGCGTGCGTCTGGTCAACAGCCGACGCGGCGATCCTTTTTACGCAGCGGTGGACGCAGGGCTGTTGCCGGTGAATTTCTTCCGCGCCAATCCGAACGTGCGCGGCGCGCAGTTGTTCGGCAATGCGTCGTTTTCGACCTATCACGCTTTGCAGGTGGAATTGCAGCGGCGTCTGACCGGCGGATTGCGTGTGCAGATGAATTACAGCTTTGCCAAAGGGCTGTCGGATTTCATCGGCTCGACCGGCGATACGAATTCGTTTTTGACCTTGCGCAACACGCGCCTGGAAACCAGCCAGTACAACAACACGCATCAATTCAACGCCAACTTCATTTACAACCTGCCGTTCGGGCGCGGACGCAAATTCCTGCGCGGCGCGAAGGGCGCGCCGGGGCAAATCATCAGTGGCTGGCAATTGGGCGGAATCACGCGCTACAACTCCGGCGACCCGCTGAGCCTGCTTTCCGGGCGCGGCACGTTCAACCGCGATGATCGTTCGGCGTTCAATTCGGTCAACGTGGCGGGCAATCTTTCGCGGGCGGAGTTGCAAAAGCTGGCCGAGGTGAAAACCCTCGGCAGCGGCGTGTTTTACTTCGATCCAAACCTTGCGCCCGGTTCCAGCAGCGATGCGTCGAAAGTATTGTTTCAAAATCCCGAAGCCGGAACGAACGGTGCGCTGGGTTTGGGAACGATTTACGGCCCGCGATATTGGAACTTTGATTTCAGCGCGCTGAAACGCACGCGGCTGACCGAAAACACCAACCTGGAATTCCGCGCGGAGGTGTTCAACCTCTTCAACACCGTGAATTTCGACAACCCTGTGACAACCATCAACAGTGCCAATTTTGGCCGCATCACTTCCATCACGGGCCGACCGCGCTTGATGCAGTTCGCCTTACGATTGAACTTCTGATCGCACCGGACTGTCTAATCAGAAAGCCGCAGCGACAGGTTCTGCCGTTGCTGCGGCTTTTCACTTCAATCATCGGCTATGACCAATGGCCCAACTTGGAAACCGTTGCGCCGAGCGGTTCGATTGACGACGGTATGAAAAAGAACTTTGGCTTCATTCGCGGCGTGATTGCCCAAATCAAATGAGAGGGAAAAAAACAATGGCACGCTCACAATTCAAACTGATGCTCGTCGGAATCTTATGGCTTGCCTTCGCGGCGGAGCGAATGAGCGTCCAATCGGCGCAAAGCGTGGGTGATGATTTCTTTGAAAAGAAAATTCGGCCTGTGTTAGCGACGAATTGTTATGGTTGCCATTCGTCGAAGATGAAATCACCGATGGGTGGGCTGGTGCTGGATACCAAATCCGGCTTGCTGAAAGGCGGTGATTCGGGACCGGCAATTGTTCCCGGCAAACCTGCCGAAAGCCTGTTGCTGCGCGTGATGCGGTATGGCGATCCGGTGCTGAAAATGCCGCCTACGGGAAAGTTGCCGGATGCCGTACTGGCGGATTTCGAGCAATGGATTGCGGCAGGCGCGCCCGATCCGCGGACAGAAACACTGGCGGAAACCTCCGTCGCCAAACGACGCGGGATAGATTTTGACAAAGGCCGGCAGTGGTGGGCGTTCCAGCCCGTGCGCGAAATCGCTGCTCCACCCGTCAAACAGACTGCCTGGGCGCGCACCAAAATTGATCGCTTCATTCTGGCCAGGCTCGAACAAAACAACCTCGCGCCTTCTGCCGAAGCTGATGCGCGCACGCTGATTTTGCGGGCGTATCTTGATCTGACCGGTTTGAAACCCAGTTACGAGGAAGTCGAAGCCTTTGCCAATGACAAAGACCCGAAGCGGTACGAAAAGCTGATTGAGCAATTGCTGGCCAGTCCGCGTTATGGCGAACGTTGGGGACGTTATTGGCTGGACGTGGCGCGTTACGGCGAAAACGGCGACACCGGCGGCAATCGCCAGGCCTATCCGTATGCGTGGCGTTATCGTGACTGGGTCATTGAAGCTGTCAACAAAGACCTGCCTTACAATCAATTCATCACGCAACAACTCGCGGCGGATTTGCTGCCCAACACGTCGCGCAGCGATTGGCGGGCGCTCGGTTATTTGGGAACCGCGCCTTCCGAGTGGAAAGAAAAGAAGCTGTCAAAAGAGTTGATTGATAATCTGCTGCTCGAAGAATGGGACGAGCGCATAGATGCCGTCGGGCGTGGAATGCTGG
>CAZRXE010001162.1:0-7167 GCA_964603695.1 uncultured Heliomicrobium sp. | reverse complement strand
TAGCTGATCCACCTTCATTGATGCTGAGCAGCGCATAGGATGGATTGAACTGATTGGCCAGGGAATTGATCGTCAGCATCCACGATCCCTGCAAGGCCTTTCGTTGCTGCTCCTGTATCTGGCGAATGATGTCCAGCATGCCACCGCCGGTTGAAGGCGATTGAGCAACGCCGACCAGTCCCGTGCCGACGAAAATCCCGATTAAGAATAAGGTCGAAAACATTTTTTTCAGCATGGTGTCTCCTTGTAATGATGAAACGTTTTCCGAATAAAGACTCCGAGTCGCTGTTCGGCCCGACGCCGAATCGTCGCCGCAAACGGTAGCGAGCGAGGCATCATCAGTCGCGCCGGTTGGGTTACTGACTCGGTTGAGTAGTCACGCATCCGACGCGGTTGAGCGTGCTGCCGAAAGAACGCTTTTCTAAGAAGCTGTTTTTTCTCTCACCTACTTATGCGGAAAAGGCGGGCATGACCTATCATCATTTTTCAAAAAAAAGAGGTGCGAATGGAACAGACTTCAACACCGGATATTACGCAATTGCTGATTGCCTGGGGCCGTGGAGACCGTGAAGCGCTCGACCAATTGATGCCGTTGATTTATGACGAACTGCATCGGTTGGCGCATCGGTATATGCAGCGCGAGCAGGTTGGGCACACTCTGCAAACGTCGGCGCTGGTCAACGAAGCTTATTTGAAGTTAACGCAGGAGCGGGACATGCACTGGCAAAACCGTGCGCACTTTTTTGCCGTCGCCTCGCAGTTGATGCGGCGTATTCTGGTGGATTACGCGCGTAGTCGCGGTGCCGGAAAACGAGGCGGCGACGCTAAATTCATCGGATTGGATGAGGCTGTTGAGGTTTCCGAAAATCGGATGGAAGAATTCCTGTCCTTACACGAAGCCCTCGACCGACTGGCGAGTTTCGATGCGCGTAAGAGTCGGGTTGCCGAATTGCGGTTTTTCAGCGGATTGCCCGTGGAGGAAATCGCAGTGATTTTGGAAGTAGCCCCCGTCACTGTGATGCGGGAGTGGCGATTGGCCAAAGCCTGGCTCCATAATCAACTAACCCAACCGCCGGCAGACCGGGCACAATAACTTCAATCTCTGCCGCGCTTGCTCCTAATAACTTTCAATCGTATGACGCCCGAACGCTGGCAACAAATTGACAATCTGTTCCATCAGGCCGTGCCCCTGGATGTGGCGGCGCGCACGGCCTTTCTTGATCGAAGCTGTTCCGGTGATGAAGCGTTGCGCCGCGAACTCGAAGCCTTGCTGGCGGCGGATGCCTGTGTATCAACAACGATTAGGCTTCCCGCCCAAGTGGCGGCGGAGTGGGCAAAGTTCCGGCAGGCGAAAACGGACACGGGATTTCGTCTTGGCGTCACTCTTGGGCACTTCCAAATCAAAGCCTTGCTTGGCCGAGGCGGGATGGGGGAAGTTTATCTGGCGGAAGATTTGCGATTGGGACGTCCGGCGGCGCTGAAAGTGCTTCTGCCGGAATTCACGGGCGACGCAGAGCGCGTACATCGCTTCAAACAGGAAGCACGCGCCGCTTCCGCGCTCAATCATCCGAACATCGTGACCATCTTCGAGATTGATGAAGTTGGCGGCGATTACTTCATCGCCACAGAATTCATCGAAGGCGAGACTTTGCGCCGACGCCTGGCCCGCGCGGCTCTGACTATCGAAGAATCGTTGGAAATCGTCAGGCAAATTGCCACGGCTTTGCGCGAAGCTCATGCCGCAGGCATCGTGCATCGTGACATTAAACCGGAAAACGTCATGCTCCGCCCGGATGGATTGGTCAAGGTACTGGATTTTGGACTGGCCAAATTGGGACTGCGCAAATCCGGCGCGCAAATCCCGGCAACACTGGACGAAGCCAGCTCGGAAACTGGAATAGTGATGGGAACTGCCGCCTATATGTCGCCGGAACAGGCGCGCGGGCAGCAAGTGGATGAGCGCGCGGATATTTTCAGTCTAGGGGTGTTGCTTTACGAATTGGTGGCAGGTCGTAGACCTTTTACCGGAGCGACAGCCGGCGATGTCATCGCGGCGATTTTGACCAGGGAGCCGGTTCAGATTGGGCCACTGCTTCCACACGCGTCGCCGGAACTGAATGCAGTTCTCTCCAAAGCCTTACGCAAGGATTGCCTAAAGCGCTACCAAACGATGGACGAATTGCTGTCGGATTTGAAGCGTATTTCGGATTCTTCGCCAGCGTCGCCCAACGAGTTTGGGCGGTGGAAATTGTCTCGCCATCCGCGAATGCTGCCGGTTTGGGCAAGTTTACTGGTTTTGGTCGGAACACTCTTCTTTTTCAAGTTTCAGTCAAAGCAACAAGAACGGCTGACGAATCGAGATTGGGTCTTGCTGGCGGATTTCAATAACTCGACCGGCGATACGGTGTTCGACGGCACATTGAAACAAGGACTGGCAGTCGCGCTGTCGCAATCGCCTTTTTTGAACATCTTTCCCGAAGCCAAAGCCCGGCAGACGTTGCGATTAATGGGTCGCTCCGCCGATGAAAAAATCACTCCTGAGACCGGACGCGAAATTTGTCAGCGACAAGGGCTCAAAGCCTTAATGACTGGTTCAATTGCACCACTGGGCGCGCATTACGCGATTACGCTCGAAGCTATTAATGCTCGCACAGGCGAAGCGATTGCGCGGGAATTGGCGGAAGCCGAAAACAAGGAAAAAGTGCTTGGAGTGTTGGGGCGCGAGGCAGCCAGCTTGCGCGAAAAACTCGGCGAATCACTGCCTTCGATTCAGAAATTCGACGCGCCTCTGGAACTGACGACCTCTTCCCTGGAAGCCTTGCGCGCTTTTTCGCTGGGGCGCGAGCGGTCTTATAAAGGCAGGTATTTGCAGGCGATTTCGTTTCATCAGCGCGCCGTCGAACTCGACCCGAATTTTGCATTTGCTCATGCCGTTCTGGCGGCGATGTATTCCTACACAGGCCAGCCCAATCTAGCCGCTACCGAGGCGAAAAAAGCCCATGAACTAAAGCACCGGGCCGGCGAACTGGAAAACTTCCTAATTGATTATTTTTACCGCAAGCTCGTGACCGGCGAACTGAACAAAGCCATTGAGACGTTGGAATTGTGGCGGCAAACTTACCCCCGCGATTGGCGTCCGCAGACGAATATGGCGGAGTGTCGTTTGTTGCTGGGTCAGTTCGAGCCGGCTCTTGACGCGGCCAAGGAATCAGTTTCGCGCGACTCGAATGCAGTGATTGGGCATGAACGCCTGGGCGAAGCGCTCATTCGATTGGGTCGGTTCGCCCAGGCACAAGCCGTTTTGGAGCAAGCTTTGTTGCAGAAAACAGAAAACGAAATTGCGCGTCGTGATTTATTTCAACTTGCATTCATCGCGTCGGACTCGGCAGCGCTCAAGCAGCACAGCGCCTGGGCACTTGGCCAGCCGGAAGAATACACCGTGTGGCATTGGCAATCGCAGGCGGCGGTCTTTGGCGGACAAATGCGGGCGGCGAGGGAATTTTTCCAGCGGGCCAGGGAATTGGCCGTCCGCACAAACGCTCAGGAAATTGCCGAAAACATCGCCGCCAATGAAGCCCTGCTTGGAGTCATAGGCAGTTTTGCAGGCACTAATCTCGAACGTTTCCCGGCAGCTTCGCTTTTCGAATCTAACGAAGTTTCCATGTGGCAATGGGCACTGGCCTTTGCGCTCAAAGGAGACTTAAAGCAAGCACAAGCTCTGGCGGAAAAACTTGCCGCCCGTCATCCACAAGCGACAGTGATTCACTCGATCCGGCTGCCGGTCATCCGCGCCGCCATCGAATTGGGACGGAATCGCCCGGCGCAAACTATTCGTGAATTGAATTCGAGCCGCCAATACCAAGCTGCCGCTGAGTTCTGGGTCAATTTTCTGATTGGACAAGCCTACTTGCGTCAAAAAGACGGAAAAGCGGCGGCGGCTGAATTTCAAATGATTTTGGAACATCGTGGTTGGGCACCGATGTCCGTCTTGTTCCCGCTGGCCCATTTGGAATTAGCGAGGGCCAGAACACTGGAAGGCAACTCGCACGAAGCACACCAAGCCTATCAACAGTTTTTCGAGCTTTGGAAAGACGCCGATTCTGACCTGCCGATTCTGCAAAGGGCCAAAAAAGAATTTGCCTCGCTGAGCCGCAAGTCCGGCACAGCCTCTTGATCGCGTCAAAACTTCCGGCGCGCGCTTGACGGTCAAATGTCGGATCACGCAAGCTAGCGCATTATTTTCCAGGGCGCGAATGCCATAAAGAATTTACGAAACGAATGAGCAATCAAACTTTTTCTCTCTTTCATCAAACCGCGCCGCCCAAAAGCGGCCTTCGCGGAAAGCCGCCTTTGCTGCTGTTGCTGCACGGGTACGGAGCGAACGAAGATGACCTGTTTTCGCTTTCGCCCTATTTGGACGAGCGCTTTCTGATCGTCAGCGCCCGCGCGCCGATCAGTTTGCGCGGGATGGGCTATGCCTGGTTCAACCTGGGCTTCACGCCGCAAGGCATCGCTGTTGATCCCGAAGAGATCGAAGCCGCGCGCCACCTTTTGCGCGAATTCATTGCCGAAGCCGTCGAAGCTTACGACTGCGATCCGAACGCCGTGTATCTGGCCGGTTTCAGTCAGGGCGCGATGATGAGCCTTGCCGTGGCGCTGACCTTTCCGGGTATTGCCGCCGCCGTTGTGGCAATGAGCGGCAGACTGTTGCCGCAAACGCTGCCACTCATCACTGACAAAGACGCGCTGATTGGTTTGCCAGTGCTTGTCGTTCACGGCACACGCGACGCGGTTGTGCCGATCAGTCACGGACGCGACACAAAAGCGAAGCTGGCGGAACTGCCGATTGAACTGACCTATCGCGAGTACGAAATGGGCCACGAGGTTTCGGTCGAAAGCCTGGAAGATGTGACTGAATGGCTAAAAGAGCGACTGGATTTAGCAGCAGCGGGAACGCTCATCAATTGATGTCTAAATATTCGCGCACCTTTTGCGGACAGGCGCACCCGGAACGATGTCGCGCAGCGGCATAAAGCTGTTCAGCCAACCGCGCTCCCGGCAAATGCCGAACCGGCCAGAGCGAACGCCGAAACCACGCCGAAGTTTGATCCCAATGCACAAAGAAATATTCCGGACCGTAAGCGTCTTCATCCGCGCGGTCATTGGCGAAATGCAGCGAGGGCTGATGCGAATAGTCCGTCACGGCGCGGGCGCTGTCGAACCTGTGAATTGACCAGAACGGTTCGCGGTTGACGATGAACTCCGATTCCTTCAGCACGCGCAAAAACTCATCCCGATTCCAAACCGTCAATTCCAGATAGCTGCGGCGAATGCCTTTCAGTTCGCGAACGTATTGCCAGACCGTGGCGCGCGTTTGCGCCAGAAAGTTTTGCGCAGTCAAAATGCGGTCGAGAATTGCTTGGTGATGCGGGCTGCCATCCGGCTGGAATTCCAGCACGAAATGATCGAAACGTTCCCGCGCCGCTTCCAGCAGCCAATCCGTAACCGGCGTTTCTTCGCCCAGGCCGAGCAGTTTGGGCGTCAGCGTCCGGTGTTCGATTTCGCCAAGTGAATGCCACGGAGAAACGATCATTGGTTTCGAGGTTTTCGCGGGTTGGGATAAAGAAACCGCATGGCCGCGCCAACGCGCTTAGCCCAGGCGCGTTCGTTGTGCTGGCCTCCGCGAACTTCCTTGAACCGCAAATCCGCGTTCAGTCGCCAGCCCTGCGCAATCAGCAAGTCGCGCAATTCGCGGACATAACTGGGCGTGAACGTCCCTTCTTTCGTGCCGATGTCCAGCCAGATGCGCGTGGAAGGTTTGGCCGGCAACGCTTTCACGTAACGTAAAATGAATCCGTAATCCCACCAAACCGACGGCGACATGACCATCAGTTTGCTGAACACGTAGGGATATTTCAGCCCCAGATAAAGCGAGACCAATCCGCCCAGCGAAGAGCCGCCCAATCCAGTGAACTCCGGCCCGGCCAATGTGCGATAGCGGCGATCAATGAAGGGCTTCAACTCTTCGATAATGAAGCGACCATACGAATCCGCTTTGCCACCGCGTTTCTGGCGCGGATCCGCCGTTGGCGTGTATTCGTCAATGCGATGTTCGCCGGTGTTGTAAATTCCTACGATGATGAGCGGCGGCAGCGAGCCACGGCTCATCAGGCGTTCGGCGGTTTCGTCCACCTGCCATTCCGTGCCGCCGAAAGCCGTGGCGCTGTCAAAAAGGTTCTGCCCGTCGTGCAAGTACAAAACCGGATAGCGCCTCCAATCCTCGCTGCCATAACCGGGCGGCAAATAAACAATCACGTCGCGGATGTTTTCCAGAAAGCTGGAAGGAAAGGCCGGATGAAGCCGAATTTCGCCTATTAATGTGTGTTGTGACAAGAAAGTAAAAACTCAGTGCTAAATTTTTTTGCCGTGAGCAGTAGCCTGCGCTTCACGGCGCGGCACGAAACAGGAATAATACACGGCGAATTCAATTCGCAAATCAGTAAAATTCAAATCCAACAAAACAGGGAGAATCACCTTTTGGAGAAGACCGCTTCACCCGCCGCACCACGACGAACTTATAAGTATTACGATCTAGTGATGGTGGCTTTCGTCACTGTGCTGCTTTGTTCGGGCATCATCGGCGTGCAAAAGCGCAGTATGATTGGTGGCATTCCGTTCGGTACAGCCATCATCTTCTTCCCGTTGAGCTATTTATTCGGTGACATTCTGACCGAAGTTTATGGATATGCGCGTTCACGACGGGTGATTTGGGCGGGATTTGGCGCACTGATCTTCGCGGCCTTCATGAGCTGGGCCGTGGTGAAGATGCCTCCCGCGCCCGGCTGGAAAGGCCAGGAAGCATACGACATGATTTTCGGCAGCACTCCGCGCATTGTCTTTTCCTCTTTGACAGCGTTTTGGGCGGGAGAATTTGCAAACTCATTCGTGCTGGCAAAGATGAAGGTGTTGACCAGTGGACGTTGGCTGTGGATGCGCACCATCGGTTCCACAATTGCCGGAGAAGCTGTGGATTCACTGATTTTTTATCCCCTGGCGTTTTGGGGCGCAACAGGCTGGACGCCCTCCGATGTCTTTGCGGTGATGACAACCAATTACGGTTTGAAAGTCGGCTGGGAAGCCATCATGACCCCAATCACCTACAGAATC
>CAZRXE010001161.1:0-3083 GCA_964603695.1 uncultured Heliomicrobium sp. | reverse complement strand
CGCTGCTGCCGCCGGACGCGACGGACGTGAACACTTATTTCAGTTCCTTCGGCGGCGGCGAGGAAGATTTCAATTGCGGCGTGCAGGCGCTGGCCAAAGAACCCGCGCCGAGCGTCGCCAAGACTTCGCTTGGCAATAATCTGCGCGTTTACCGCATGGCCATCGCCACTTCGCAGCAATACCTGAACGATCCGCAACTCGGCGGCGGTTCGACTGCCAACGCCATCGCCTCGCTCAACGGCTGGCTCAACGCGGCCAACGCTATTTTCGAGCGCGAAATGGCCGTTCGCCTGACGCTGGTCAACAACACTTCGATCATCGGATTGAACAACATCATCAATACCAGTGAATCGCAGGCGCTGGGCCAGATTGCGCCGATTCTGGGCCAGATGGTCGGTTCGGCTAATTACGACATCGGCCACGTTTTCATCAGTGGCGGCGGCGGCGGTATCGCCGGTCTGGGCGTGGTGTGCGACAGCGCCAATCAGGCCGCGCCGCGAAAAGGCAGCGGTTCCACTTCGCTCAGAGCGCCGGTCGGCAACGCCGGCACCACCGGAGTCTTCGTTCACGAAGTCGGCCACATGTTCGGCGCGCCGCACACTTTCAACGGAACAGTCGGCCAATTCTGCTCGAATTCGCGTTCGGGCGATTCAGGTTTTGAACCCGGCAGCGGCACGACGAATATGTCTTACGGCGGGCTGTGTTCGCAGGGCAGTTCCACTGACAACATCGGCGGCAGCGAAAAGACTCGCTTCCACAATCGCAGCTTCACGGCCATGTCCGATTACATCGCCACGACCAGTTGCGCAGTTTTACAGCCCACTGGCAATCAGGTGCCGAACGTCAGCGGCGGCGGCGATTTCACCATTCCGAAAAATACGCCATTCGCCCTGACTGCGACGGGCAGCGACCCGGATGCGGCGGATGTCGCCAACCTGACTTACAACTGGGAACAGATTGACGCGGGCGGCGAGCCTTGCCCTGGGCCGAATTGCTTTGCGCAAAACGGCACTGCGGGTTCGTATTCGGACGCGGGCGATCCGGCGACGACCACGCGCCCCATCTTTCGTCCGTTTCCTTCCAGCGCCAATCCGACGCGCACTTTCCCCAGCCTGACTTACATTTTGAACAACGCCAACGTGCCGCCGACTTCCATGACGGATGAATTCGGACGGCAGACCTTCACGGCGGAAAACCTGCCCTCCATCGGGCGCAGACTGAATTTCGCCGTCACCGTCCGCGACAACCGCGCGATGGGCGGCGTCAGCGACGACACAGTGCGACTGACCGTTGACGGCAATTCAGGTCCCTTTGCCGTGACCGCGCCGAACACAGCCGTCACCTGGACGGCAGGCGGCAATGAAACGGTCACCTGGGACGTGAATAACACCAACGCAGCTCCGGTCAATGCCGCGAACGTCAGGATTTCGCTTTCAACCGACGGCGGACAGAGTTTCCCGATTGTCCTGCTCGCCACGACCGCCAACGACGGCACCGAACAAGTAACGGTCCCGGCGGGGCTGAATACCTCGCAGGCGCGCATCAAAGTGGAAGCCGTCGGCAACGTCTTTTTCGATATTTCAAACGCTAACTTCACCATCAATGGCGGCGCGGGCTGCCCTGCCATCGCCGCGCTGCTGCCGGCAGCCGGCTCGATTGGCGGAACCGTAACCATCAGCGGCACGGGACTGACCGGCGTCACCGATGTCAAATTCGGCGGCAACATCACCGCAGTCTTCAACGTGGTCAACGACACGACTCTGACGGCGACTGTTCCGATGGGCGCTGTCAGCGGCCCGTTGACGCTGACCAAAACCGGCTGCGCTGCTACGCTGACCGTCAACTTCACGATATGCACCACGGCGATGACAGGCAGCGTGGATGACGGCATGCCTGACCAATTCGGCGGCGGCCCGGCGTATTACGTCAACCGCATCACGCCGGCCAGTTATCCGGCGACGCTCAGTCAAGTGCAGGTCTTTTTCAGCAATTTCTTCGGGCCGCAAATCGGCGCGCCCTTCCAGATCATCGTCGCGGCCAATCCCGGTGGCGGCACGAACATCAACGGCACGACTTTCCAAACCATCCCGGTCACGGTGCAGGTGCAGAATCAATTCAATACTTACGGCGTACCGCCGCTGACCATCGCTTCCGGCGATTTTCTGGTCGGCTTCGTCATGGCCTCGACACAGAACGTGTCGCCGGGCGCGGAAGACGTGACCACGCCGCAAAACCGTTCATATTCGTCTTCGGACGGGACGAACTTCACAGCGAAAACCGACGGCAACTTCCTGGTGCGTGCTGGTTACGTCACCGGCTGCGCGGCGGCCACTTGCGTGACCGTGACGAACACCGCACCGACCAACGGCGCGCCGGGCACACCCGTCACCATCACCGGCACGGGTTTCATCGGCGTCAGCGCGGTTCGCTTCGGCGGAAACATCCAGGCGCAATTCACAGTCAACAGCGACACCAGTTTGACGGCCATAGTCCCGGCGGGAGCAACTACCGGCGCGATTACCTTGAGCCGTCCGGGCTGCGCCGATGCGCAAACGGCTTCCTTCACGGTGGACGCTGGAACGTGTCCGACCGTCACGGGCATCAGCCCAATGACAGCAGGGCCGGGTTCGCCCGTCACCATCACCGGCACGGGCTTGCTGGGCGTTTCGGTCATTAAATTCGGCGGCAACGCGGGCGCGGCGTTCACTGTGGTCAGCGATACCACCATCACCGCCATCGTTCCGGCGGGCGCGCAACCGGGCCAATTGACGCTGAGCAAAACAGGCTGTCCGAACGTGACGCCGACGATGAAATTCGAGCCTTGCGGCACGCCGCTGACGCTTCAAGTGGACGACGGCAGCAGGGAAACAGCCGGCAGCGGCAGTGATTACACCGTCAACCGCGTGACGCCGGTAGGCTATCCGGCCACGCTCAACTCCGTGTCGTTCCGCTTCGATTCCTTCCAGCAGGTTCCGATCAATTCGCCGCTGACAGTGGTGGCCGGCGGGAATCCGGGCGGCAGCGCGACTTTCAGCAACATCAATTTCGAGATGGCTAACACGACCATCAGCGCGCTCGACAGC
>CAZRXE010001160.1:0-1756 GCA_964603695.1 uncultured Heliomicrobium sp. | reverse complement strand
CGATGGAAAGGTTACGCAATTCAATGGCAGCGACAAACTGTTTTGAGGTAGCAGTACTCATAAGTTGGTTGACGGTAGTTCGTTATTCAAAGCGGATGCCGCGTTTGCGGTTGAGCAAAGCCCAGAGCACGAGCGGCGCGCCAATCAAGCCATTCACAGCGTTCAGGTGCAGGAAGTGGCGGCTCCACGGCAAATGGGTAATCAGGTCACAGCTTAATCCCAGCAAACCGCCGAGCAGCAACACGCCCGGCATCAGCACGCGATGATCCGAGGTGCGAAACAGGCCGCGCCCCAGATGTGCCGCGACGATGCCAAGAAATGCAATCGGGCCGCAGTAGGCCGTGACCACGCCCGCCAGCAAGCCCGTCGCAATGAAGCCCAGCCGTTTGATGCGCGTCACGTTCAGCCCCAGCGATTGGGCATAGTTCTCTCCGAGCAACAGCGCGTTCAGCGGTTTGACCAACACCGAAGCGAGCGCGATGCCAACGACGATGCCGGGCAACAGAATCGAAAGCTGCTGCCGTGTGGCTCCGGCAAAGCTGCCGTCGTCCCAACTGCCAAATGCCTGCGCCTGTGTTTCGTCAATGAAGTGCAAAAGCACACTGATCAACCCAACACACAGATAACCCAGCATCAAGCCGACAATCAGCAATGTCACCGTGCTGACGCGCTTTGCCAACGCCGCGAGCAGCAGCAAAACCAGCGTCGAACCGAGCGCCGAAGCCAGCGAGATGCCGACATCTCCGACTACGCCATATTTGTAGAGAAACGCATTGCCCGCCAATCCTGATGTAACGACCAGGATGGCAACGCCCAACCGCGAACCGTGCATCACGCCCAGCACAAACGGATCAGCCAGCGGATTGCGAAAGAGCGTTTGCAACAGCAAGCCACACGCGCCAAGCGCCGCCCCCGAAAAGAGCGCGTTCACCGCGCGCGGAAAACGAAAGGCAAACAGGATGTTGCTCCACGTCTCTTTCTCGACCTGCCCGCCGGTGACGAGTTGCCAAATGGCCGACAGCGGAATGCGCACCGCGCCGATGGTCACTTCGGCCAGAAAGGCGATCACGATCAAGGCGACGAGCAGCGCGTACCACACTGCGTGATTCGTTTTTGGTCGCGCGCTGGTGGATTGAGAAAAGTTGTGCGGCAATTGCGCCGCCAGTGTTGTTTCAGCCATAGCGTCAATTCAGCTTATGCACAAAGTGCGTCGCTCCTTCAGGCAATAGTTCGGGATGCAGCGTGCGCAGTAAATCTTCCAGAATCAGGTGCGGTTTGGTCATGCCTTGATCTCCCCACGGATACCGCCACATACCCAGCCGGCCTTTGTCGTGGGCGAAAACGCGCTGCTCGCGCACGGGACGAAACCAGTCGTTGCGCGGGTGCGAATCCCTGAAAGAGCGGAGGTCATTGAAATTGAGCATGCCGCCGATCCAGAACTTGACCTCTTCAGCGTTGGCATAAACTTTCTCGAAATTCGTCGGTGCCCAACTTCCGGCAATCTGGTCGCGCAGGAAAAACTGGCCGCCCGCGTCATAAACAAGCTGCGCCATGAAGTTGCGCCCGCCGTGCCGTTCCCAGGTATCGCGTCCGGCGCTGCGGCCAAACATCACCTGCGGGCGACTGGTGACGTTCGTCGTCAGCGCGGCCAGTTCCTGATAGCGTTGCTCAATCGGCGCGAACAGTTCGTTCGCTTTCGCTTCCTGATTGGTAAGCAGTGCCAGAAATTTCAGCCATTCCGCGCGGCCCAGCGGGT
>CAZRXE010001159.1:0-4468 GCA_964603695.1 uncultured Heliomicrobium sp. | reverse complement strand
GGTGGGGGAATCCCTTTCCCTGTCCGTCACCATTGCCATTGTTCGACTAAAACCGACGAACATAGATTGAGTCAAATTAGAGGTAGAAGCTTTTAACATTGTTCCTTTTCATTGTCAGCTTTTCCGCTTCGGCATTGGCGGGAATCAGATTGAATTCCTGCCAATCAGTAATTTTTGGATTGCCAACGTGACGGCGACATATTTCGCGCGCAGCCGGGAAATGTTCTATGTTGTCTCGGCGCTAGTGGGGATCGGTCTCGGTTCCTGCCAATCGGTCACGCGCAGTCTGCCGGCGCTGTTTACGCCGAAAGAAAACGCTGCGGAGTTTTTCGGCTTTTGGGCAATTGCGGGAAAGGCGCTGGCGTTTTTGGGACCGATCATTTTCGGCACGGTGTCAAAAGCCACGGGCAGCCAACGACAGGCCATTCTTTTCATCGGCGCGTTCTTTGTCCTCGGTATGATTTTGCTGTTTTTCGTCAACGAGGAGTGCGGCAAAGCGGCGGCAAAGATTCTGGTCGAAACGCAGGGGTGAAGCACGTAACCACGGTCTCGGTGGTCCGCGCGGCAGCCTTAAGCCGCGAAGCGGCAGTGACGCAGAAGATTGATCGAAACCCCGCGCGCGGTTTCGATGTCTTTGAGGAAGGGAAGACGGTTGCGTTGAAGAAAGGTTTGCAGCATCGCTGAGAACTTCACGGATAACGCGAGTTGAATTGAAATCTGATTTTGCGGCGGATAGAATTCGCCCGGTCTGATTTCAAGAAATACCGAAATACCCAATTCAATCGAACACAAAATTTGCGTTTGCCGGAGCAAGCGGAAAATGCGCATTGAGTGGCGAAAAAGGCGAAAAAAAAGCTGCAAGGTTTCGTCGCCCTGGCATTCAAAGCCCCGCTCATCAACGTTACGGCACAACAGTTTTTAACTGTTCCAGTTTATGGAGGAAAGAAACATGAAGACTAGAACTCTCTCGTTGGCGGTGGCGGCGTGCGCATTAGTCGCGCTGTTTACCCTCAGCGCCTTTGCGCAAGTGGGCCGCATCGAAGGCGACGTCATTAAAACCGGCACCACCGAACCCATCGTTGGCGCGCAGGTGGACATAGTCCGCACCGACATCAAAGGCAATTACCCTGTCAAAACCGACAAGAAAGGCCACTTTCTGCACGCGGGCGTGCCCTTCGTCGGAACCTACACCATCATTGTTTCGGCGGATGGCTGCGAACCGACCTTCCTGACGGGCATTCGCCCCGACCGCGAAGTTTTGAAAATTGATTTGCGTCCAGGCGACGGTCGCAAACTGACAATTGACGATGTGAAGAAGGCCGCTGGCGGCAAACCCGGCGCGCCGGCGGCTGCAGGTGCCGGTGCCCCCGCCGGCGCTCCCAAGATGAGCGCGGAAGAAGCCAAGAAGGCCAAAGAAGAATACGACAAAGCCGTCGCCGAGCGCGCGGAAGCAGAGAAATTTAACGCCAACATCGCCCAGATCAACGTCAAGCTCAAAGAAGGCAACGACGCGATGGCCAAGAACGATTACACCTCCGCCATTGCCGCCTTCAAAGAAGCCGTGGCGATGAATCCGACGATTCATATTTCGCAAGGCAATCTGGCCATCGCGCTGCAAAAACGCGCCGTCGGCCAATTCAACGGTGGTCAACGCGACGCCGCCAAACAGGATTTCATTGATTCCATCGCCGCCGGCAACAAAGCCATCGAAGGGCTGGAGGCGCAGGAAAAAGACACCAAGATGAAAAACGATCCGGTGCAGAACAAAGCCAACCGCCGGACTTATCACGTCGTTCGCGCCGAATCCGAATCCATCCTGGCGGGAAAATTCGGCGATGCCGCGCAGGCTGATGCCGCCGTTAAGGATTATCAAGTCATTGCCGACCTGACGGACGATCCGGCGGAAAAGAAAAAATATCCGCTGAAGTCCGCCAACCTGCTGCGCGAAACTCCGGGCAAACAGGCCGAGGCTGTCGAAGCTTACAAAGCCGTGCTGGCCGCCGACCCGGACAACATCGAAGCCCTTTACGGCCTGGGTTTGGTTTACGCCAACGAGGAAAAAACCTGGCAGGATTCCGCCAACATGCTTCAGAAATTCGCCGACAAAGCGCCGGAAAGCGATCCGCGCGTGGCCGAAGCGAAAAGCGTGATCGGCGCGCTGCTGCAAGGCAACAAGAATCTGGTCGTGCCGAAATCCGAGCCGGATAAAAAAGGCAAAGCGGCACCTGCCAAGAAGAAACCCTAACCCGGTTTTGAAATGACCGAACACAAAGCCCGCCGAAACGAAATTCGGCGGGCTTTCATATTTTTCAGTCTTGTGACGCTCGTTCGACGATTCCCGCTATCTTCAAAACGCGCACCAGAAATCCCCAACGGTCGGCGATTTCCTCAATCACTTTGGCGGTTGGTTTGCCCGCGCCGTGGCCGGCTTTGGTTTCGATGCGGATCAGTGTGGGCGCTTCGCCCGCTTGTGCCGCTTGCAGTGCCGCCGCGAATTTGAAGCTGTGCGCGGGGACGACGCGGTCGTCGTGGTCGGCGGTGGTGATGAAAGTCGCAGGGTAGTTCGTACCGGGCTTCAGATTGTGCAGCGGCGAATAGGCGTACAAGGCTTTGAATTCTTTCGCATCGTCCGCCGAACCATAATCGGGAACCCAGGCCCAGCCGATGGTGAATTTGTGAAAGCGCAGCATGTCCAGCACGCCGACAGCCGGCAGTGCCGCGCCGAACAATTCAGGCCGCTGTGTCAAACACGCGCCGACCAGCAAACCGCCGTTCGATCCGCCGTAAATCGCCAGTTTCGGTGTCGAGGTGTACTTGTTGGCAATCAGCCATTCGCCTGCGGCAATGAAATCGTCAAAGACGTTTTGTTTTTGCAGCTTCGTTCCGGCCAGATGCCAGGCTTCGCCGTATTCGCCGCCGCCGCGCAGATTCGGTTGCGCATAAACGCCGCCCATTTCCATCCAGACCAGATTCGAGATGGAAAATGCCGGCGTCAGCGAGACGTTGAATCCACCGTAACCGTAAAGCACCGTCGGATTTTGCCCGTCCAGCTTCAAGCCTCTTTTGTGCGTGATGAACATCGGCACGCGCGCGCCGTCCTTACCGGCGTAAAAGACCTGTTTGGTTTGGTAATCCTGCGGATTGAAATCCACTTTGGGTTGGCGATAAACGGAGCTTTGGCCGGTTTTCAAATCGTAATGATAAATCGTCGCCGGCGTGGTGAAGCCCGTGAAGGCGTAAAAGGTTTCAGTGTCGGCTCGTTTGCCGCCGAAGCCTATTGCCGTGCCAATGCCAGGCAACTCAACTTCGCGAATGAATTTGCCCGTCAAATCAAAGAGTTTGATTTGCGAGCGAGCGTCTTTCAGGTACGAGGTGATGAAGTAGTCACCAACCAGACTAACGCCTTCGAGCGTTTCTTCGGCTTCAGGAATGATCTCTTGCACTTGCTGTGGATTCGCTGAGTCAATCGCGATAACGCGACCACGAGCGGCTTGCTTGTCTGTGCGGAAATAGAAAATCGAACCGTCATTGCCGATGAAGTTGTAGGCGGCTTCCAGATTTGACAGAAACTCTACGACTGTGGCGTCCGGTGTTTGCAGGTCTTTGTAAAAGACTCGATTCCACGGATGCGTGCCTTGCCAAACGCTGATGATGAGGTAGCACCCGTCTTCGGTAACGCGACCGTCGAAGCCCCATTCCTTATGATCCGTGCGTTCGTAAACCAGCACGTCTTCGGCTTGCGGAGTGCCGAGCCGGTGGTAATAAAGTTTCTGAAAGTAGTTCAGGTCTTCGAGTTTGGTCTTCTCGTCCGGTTCGTCGTAGCGGCTGTAAAAGAATCCCTGGCCGTCGTTTGTCCACGAAGCGCCGGAAAACTTCACCCATTTCAAATGGTCTGCCAGGTCACGCCCGGTTTCCACTTCGCGGACTTTCCATTCCGTCCAGTCGGAGCCGGACGCCGACAAACCATAAGCCAGATGCCTGCCGTCGTCGCTCACCGCATAACCTGACAGCGCAACCGTGCCGTCGGCGGAAAGATTGTTCGGATCAAGCAAAACTTGCGCTTCGCCGTCGAGCGTTTTCAAGGTGTAAAGCACATTCTGATTTTGCAGCCCGTCGTTTTTGAAATAGAAGTAGCGTTCAGAATCTCCGGCGGCCTCTTTAAACGGCACATCGTAACGTTCAAAGTTCCACAGTTGCGTGAGCCGCGTCTTGATGCGGGCGCGTTCGGGAATTTGATCCAGGAAATCGAAGGTGATTTTGTTTTCGGCTTCGACCCAGGCGCGCGTTTCCGCCGAGTCCGGGTTTTCCAGCCAACGATATGGATCGGCGACCTTCAGGCCGTGGTAATCGTCTGTTTGATCGAGCTTTTTAGCGATTGGATATTTCATACGTTTGTAAATGCTCTGACGGGGCAGTACCTCGACCGTTATGGAGATACTACTGACCGAAAAGAACGCCGCCGACAACC
>CAZRXE010001158.1:0-3943 GCA_964603695.1 uncultured Heliomicrobium sp. | reverse complement strand
CTGGGAGCGCACGCGACCCCGCGTGCGCTCCCAACCTCATTGGCCGATCAAATCGGCGTTGGCTTTCTGAATCTCTTCGGGAAAGGTTTTCAGCGCGGCGGCGATGCGCGTTTGCAAGTCTTTGACGACATCGAGATGCCGCTCGGCGACGTTGAAATTTTCGCCCGCGTCCACCGTCATATCGAACAATTCCGGTTTGGCCAGAGCGTTGTTTTTTTGCTGCCCGGACGCCGCCGTGTAGCGCGGGATGTTCCAGCGCGCGACGTGAATTTTCCATTTGCCCCAGCGCGCGGTCTGCAAAAATTCCTTGTCGAAAAACAGGTAAAGATTGTCCGGCGCTTTGCGTTCCGCGCCGAGCAGAAAGGCGAGCGCGTTTTTTCCATCGAGCGGAAGTTTGGCGACGGAGGCCGGATTGCTTTCTCCGGCAATGGCCAGCGCGGTTTGAAAAAAATCAATCGTTGCCAGCGGTTCGTCGGAAACCGTTCGGGCTTTGATCCGTCCCGGCCAGCGCGCAATGAAGGGCACACGGATGCCGCCGTCATACGTCCAGCCCTTGCGCCCGCGTAGCGCGCCCGGACTGCCCTGATACCACGGGCCGTTGTCGCTGGAAAAGATCACCAGCGTGTCGCGTTCCAGCCCCAGCCGTTTCAGCGTGGCCAGCACTTCGCCCACGCTCCAATCCACTTCTTCGACTGCGTCGCCATACGGCCCGGCGGCGGATTTGCCGTTGAACTTTTCCGAAGCGAACAGCGGGATGTGCGGCATGTTGTGCGGCAGATAAAGAAAGAACGGTTTGCCCTTCGACCGTTCGATGAAGCCGACGGCTTCCTGCGTGTAGCGCAGCGTCAGGGTTTCCTGCCGGACGGGCTGTTCAATCACCTCGGCGTTGCGCATCAGAATCGAAGGCTGCATGTCGTTGCTGTAAGGAATGCCGAAGTAATACTCGAAACCGTGGTCAATCGGGCGGTGCGGCGCGGCGTGCCCCAAATGCCATTTGCCGATGGCCGCCGTCGCATAGCCGCGCGCTTTGAGCGCCGACGCCACGGTGGTTTCCGCCACCGGCAAGCCGGTTTGATCCTGATACGTCAGCACGTTCGACAGATGCATTTGCTGAATGCCCATTCGCGCGGCGTAACGCCCGGTCATCAGCGCCGCCCGCGAAGGCGTGCAAACCGGCGCGACGGAGTAAAAGTTCGTCAGTCGCAGCCCCTCCGCCGCCATCCGATCCAGATGCGGCGTTTTGATCGCTGCCGCGCCATAACAGCCCAGATCGCCGTAACCGAGGTCATCGGCATAAACGAAGATGATGTTCGGTTGGCGCTGCGCGGCGTATCCGGTTTCCAGCGCCGGCCAACCCGCGAGCAGCAAGCCGAAAATCAAAAACAATATTTTCGAGCAGGACGCGGCGAGCGTGGCGCAACCTGCCGAGGTTGCGTGGTAGTCATTACTCGACCCTTGCTTGACCAGCCAAACCTCGGCAGGTTGCGCTACCGTTTCAGAAGAATCTTTTTGCTTCATTGGTTTTGTTATTCAGTTTCGTGCCGAAATTTTCGCCAGCAAGTTTTCGTGAGCTTTCAGAGATTCGTATAACCGTTGCAATTCGCCCGTGCCGATGACGGTGATGACTTCCCAGATTTCGTGAAACGATCCGGTTAGCCGCTTTCCGGCAAAGCGCTTGTCGCGTTCGTCGGCAATGACCAGAAACGGTTGCGAACGCTGCGCGTCATAAGCGTGTTTGAGCAGCGTCAGGGCGCTGTCCACACTGCCGGAAATCTGCACTTCAAAAACGTGGCTCAAACGCGGCGCGGCGGCGCTGTCGCGCCAGACCACGTCGTAATGTTCAAACTCCGCCTCGGCGTGTTTGCCCAGCAGCAAGCCGATTTCCACCAGCATCGCCTGCGCCTCTTTGTGCGAAAGCGTTTTGGCGGCGGCGAGCGCCGGCGTTCGGCTGAATTCGATTTGCACCGCCTCGGCTTCAATACGGCGCAAAGCTCTGGGCGTCAGCGTCCAGCGAGACTTTTCGCGACGCACTTCGCCGCGCGCTTCCAATTCGCGCCCGGCGCGCTGCACCAGCCGATGCCAGCGGCTGCGACCGTTTTCGCCGCGCTCGGCCAAATCCTGTGCCGTCAATTGCGGAAAGCAGCGCGCCACGCGGTCATACAAAAACCGCAACTGATCGCTGCCGCCGGTCGCTTTCAGTTCCTGCAAAATCGGCAATTCCAGCCGTGGTATTTCCTGGAAAGACATGTGATTTACTTTGTTGGTGGATTCGCGGCGGGGATTCTATGGCCGAAAAGCGCGGATTTCAATATTCGGCTCGGTATGCCATAAATCCTGTCCGCTTGGCTGCCCGTAATCCTCGTGGCTGACAAGCCGAATACTCCCTACACCGAGAGCTTTTATGATTAACAACGATAGATTGATTCGCGCCTGCCGTCGGCAGGAAGTTGACCGCGCGCCGGTTTGGATGATGCGTCAGGCGGGGCGTTACCTGCCCGAATACCGCGCCGTGCGCGGCAAAACGGATTTTCTGACTTTGTGCAAAACGCCGGATTTGGCGGCGGAAGTTTCCATGCAGCCTTACGACATTTTGGGCGTGGACGCGGTGATTTTGTTTTCCGACATTCTGATTCCGGTCGAGGCGATGGGCGTCAAACTGGACGTGATTGAAAGTCGCGGCCCGGTCATCGAAACGCCGATTCGCAGCGCCGAACAAGTTGAAAAGCTCATCATTCCCGATCCGGTGGAAAAGACGGGCTTCGTGATGGACACGATTCGCTTGCTGCGGCAACGGCTCAGCAATGAAGCGCCGCTGATTGGCTTTGCGGGCGCGCCTTTCACGCTGGCGTCTTACATGATCGAAGGCGGCACGACGCGCAATTTCGCCGAAATCAAACGAATGATGTTTTCCGATCCGGCCTTGCTGCACAGCTTGCTGGAAAAGATCGCCGACGCCGTGACCGATTACCTTAACGCGCAAATCGAAGCCGGCGCGCAGGTCGTGCAACTGTTCGACACCTGGGCGGGCGAACTCAGCCCGGCGGATTACGAAGAGTTCGCGCTGGAATATCACCAACGCATTTTCTCGCGCCTGCATCGCGGGCCGGGCGGTTTGAGCGTGCCGGCGTCGCTTTACGTCAACGGTTGCAGCGCCGTGCTGGAAAAGATGGCCGAATCCGGCGCGAACGTCCTGAGCATTGATTGGCGCATAGACATCGCCGAAGCACGCCGCCGTTTGGAAGCCGCTGGCTTCGATCAAATCGCGCTGCAAGGCAATCTTGACCCTTGCGCGCTGCTCGGCACGCCCGCGACCATCACCGAAAGCGTGCAGGAGATTTTGCGCAAAGCCGGGCCGGTCGGCCACATCATGAATTTGGGTCACGGCATCATGCCGATGGTTCCGGTCGAAAACGCGCAGGCCTTCATTGACGCAGCGAAGGCGGGAATCCGGGAAGTGGCTTGAGGCGGGTTACAATGCGCGCGTTGAATTCATTCGCGGAGGTACAACGCAATGGCAGCACCGGCAGTGGAAAAAGTCGTTTCGGAATTTGAACAACTCAGCCTGGAACAGCAGCAGGAAGCTTTGCAGTTGCTCCGGCAAAAGCTGAATGGAAGCGCGCCGCACGAGGCCGTTACCAGGCCCAAACGGTGGGATGAGCGCGCGCGCGAATACGCCTGGCTGGAAGAGCATCGCGCCGAATATCTGGATCAATGGGTGGCGCTCGACGGCGACCGTTTGCTCAGTCACGGCCCCACGCTGGCGCACGTTCGCCGCGAAGCCGAAGCGCAAGGCGTCGAAGATGCGCTGATGATTCTGATCGAAACCGCCGAAGGCCCGGAGTATCAAAAAAAAGGCAAGGGAGATCGGATTGTCGCTGTCAATGTGCTGATGCCGGATCTGTCTCAAGAACACGCCTGGCTGGAACAGCATAGTCACGAATAC
>CAZRXE010001157.1:0-6239 GCA_964603695.1 uncultured Heliomicrobium sp. | reverse complement strand
CGAACGGAAAAGCTATGTCGTTTGGCAGGAACAAAAAATTCCCAATGTCATCATCGAATTACTTTCCGATAAAACCCGAGCTTTCGACAAAAACGGCAAGAAACAAATTTACCAGGACGTGCTGCGCGTGCCGGAATATTTCTGGTACGACCCGCACAGTCACGAATGGGCCGGGTTTGAGTTGCGCAACTGGCAATACGAGCAAATTGAACCGGACGAAAAAGGCCGCTTGATTAGCAAACAACTCGGGCTGGCGCTGTCTCAATGCGAAAGCGAATTCCAAAATCTGGGCGGCGTTTGGCTTCGCTGGGAAACAATGGACGGTCAATTGTTGCCGACCGCCGAGGAGTTCAGCCGCATCGCACAGCGCGAAGCCGAAGCCGCACAGCGCGAAGCCAAATCCGCACAGCAGGAAAAACTGAGTGCGCAGCAACAAGCTGCGGAATTACAGGCATTGCTGGAAAAATACAAAGCGCAGTTCGGCGAATTACCCCAATAACCATCACCCAAAGCCGACGAGGGAAGAGCTTGAAAAGTTACCGCACGTTTTTGATCGCGTCCGCAGTGTTTTTGGTCGCCGCCGTTTTGCTCGGCTTACAAGCCAAAGGCGCGGGGCCGTTGCCGGGCGATGTTGAGTTCAGCCGGGCGCTGCAAGCCGCGCTGCCGTTCAACGACGTCACCGGCGGATTGAGCGATGTGATGCGCGAATCGCTGCGCTATTTGCCGTTCGCGTCGCTAGCTGTTTTGCTGGGATTTCGCAAATGGGATTGGGCGGCGTTGGTGGCTTTGACTTGCTTGCCGGTCATGTTTTGGAGCGAGTACTTGCTCAAACCGCTGTATGCGCGCCCGCGTCCGACAGCGGAGTTCGTCACGATTTATCAGGCGTCCAAAGGGTTGAGTTTTCCCAGCGGCACGGCCATGCAATCGGCGGCAACCGTCGGCGTGGCGCTTTATCTGGCGCGGCTGACAGATAAATCAAAACTGTTTGCCGCCGTCACGATTGTTTCACTGCTGTTTCTGTTCCTGAGTAACGTCGTTCGCATTCACGTCGGCGCGCATTGGGCGACGGACATTCTGGGCGGATGGCTCTTCGGCAGCGCCTGGGCGGCGTTGTGGCTGGCGGTTCATCAATGGTGGCTCAGCCGCGAATCCGGCCCAGCGCACCTGGAAGAAAATTGAGTATGAGCAACGAGCAGGACACTTCACGAGAAAAGGTTCGCGGGCTTGTTCGCGAAGCCTTACAGCAACAAATCGGCGGCGCACCCGTCGCCGCTGCCCAGGAAACCTTGATTGACGAATCGGCCAAAAACGTCATCACTGAAGCCGATGTTCGTGATCTGGCGACGAACGCCAAACTGCTGATTCGCGAGGACGCCATTCTGACGCCGGCAGCGCGCGATGTGATTCGCGAACGCGGCATAGAGCTTCGCCGGCGCACGCGCCGCACGGCCACGGGCACGCATCGCGTCATCGCACTGGGCGCTGATCACGGCGGATTTGAAACCAAAGAGAAATTGAAAACACTGCTTAATGAACTCGGCTTCAAGCATCGCGATTTCGGCACGTTTTCAGAAGACGCAGTGGATTACCCGGACTTCGCGCACGCCGTGGCGCGCGCCGTCGCCGACGGCAATTGCGATTTGGGCATCATCGTGGACGGAGCGGGCATAGGCTCTTGCATGACTGCGAACAAAGTTCCCGGCGTGCGCGCGGCAATGTGTTACGACACAGCCACAGCCCGCAACAGCCGCGAACACAACTACGCCAACGTGCTGACACTTGGCGGGCGAATGCTGCCTTTCGAGCAACTGCGTGAAGTCGTCCAAACCTGGCTGGCCACGCCCCAGGGCGAAGCCCGCCACGGCAAGCGAGTCGCCAAAATCATGGCCGTCGAGCGGCAATACCTGCGGTAAAGTTGCCGCCTTTCGTAAAACTTCAGCGTCTTTTCAATCCTGTTTCAATTTCAAGCGGAATCTTTCGCCTCGGCGGAATTCCGTTGTTACAAACCGTCAGTCAAAGTGAGGTCAACCGTGAAAGCCAATCTAGCCAAATCCTGTTTGAAATTCGCAGCACTGTTCATCGCTCTGTTGGCGCTTGCCGCCGGATGGAAGTCGTCTCAAGCCAGCCCCGCGCAGGCGCGTGAAGTCCGCGTCGTCAGCACGTCCGCCCCTGCCGGTCAAACCGTCAATGTGGCCATCGAGCTGGTTTCGCTGGGCAATGAAAACGCCATCGGCTTCAGCCTGAATTTCCCGACCGCCGCGCTCAGCAATCCGGTGGCGGTGTTGGGCAGCGGCGCTGCCGGAGCGATGCTCAACACCAACCTGGCGCAAACCGCCAGCGGGCGTTTAGGCGTGGCGCTGGCTCTTTCTTCCGGGCAGACGTTTGCCGCCGGAACGCGGCAACTCGTCGTCGTTACCTTCACTGTCGCCGCCAACGCAGCGGCAGGGCCGGCGGCAATCACCTTCGGCGATCAACCCATCGCGCGCGAAATTTCGGATGTCACGGCCAACACTTTGAATGCGACCTTCACAGCGGGCAGCGTCACCGTGCAGCAACCGAATCCGGTTCCCGCCTTGACCAGCTTGAATCCGAATTCGGCGACGGCAGGAACCAACGGCTTGACGCTGACCGTCAACGGATCGAATTTCGTTCCCACTTCGCAAGTTTTCTGGAACGGCAGCAGTCGCACCACCAGCTTCGTCAGCGCCACGCAATTGACCGCGACCATTCCCGCCGGCGATTTGGCTGCGGCGGGCACTGCAACCGTCACAGTGGCCAATCCGTCGCCTGGCGGCGGCACGTCGAACGGGCTGACCTTCACCATCAATAATCCGGCTCCCGCCATCACCAGCTTGAATCCAGCCTCAGCGACGGCAGGAGGTACGGCCTTTACGTTGGTGGTAACCGGCAGCGGGTTCATCAACGACTCAACGGTGCAATGGAACGGCAACGCGCGCACGACGTTTTTCATCAGCGCCACGCAATTGACCGCCTTGATTCCGGCCACGGACATCGCCACGGCGAGAACCGCCAATGTCACGGTAACGACGCCCGCGCCCGGCGGCGGCACTTCGCTCGCGGCGACATTCGCCATCAACAATCCCCTGCCCTCTATCACCAGCTTGAATCCGAACGGCGCGACGGCGGGCGGCGCGGCCTTCACCTTGACCGTCAACGGCAGCAACTTTGTCAGCGGTTCGACGGTGCAATGGAACGGCAGCCCGCGCACGACGACCTTCGTCAGCGCCACGCAATTGACGGCGGCGATTCCCGCCACTGACATTGCCAACGTCGGCACAGCCAATGTCACAGTGGTCACGCCGACACCGGGCGGCGGCACGTCGAACGCCGTCAGTTTCACCGTCAGTCAAGCTCCAAACCCTGTTCCCACACTGACGAACATCAGCCCGACTTCGGCAACGGCGGGCGGCGCGGCATTCACGTTGACGGTCAACGGCACGAATTTCATCAACGGTTCGACGGTGCAATGGAACGGCAACGCGCGGACAACGACTTTCGTCAGCGCGACGCAATTGACCGCCGCGATTCCGGCTTCGGACATCGCCACGGCGGGCACGGCCAACGTCACCGTCAATAACCCAACGCCGGGCGGCGGAACTTCAACAGCGGCGACCTTCACCATCAACAATCCCTTGCCGACACTCACCAACTTGAATCCAAGTTCGACGACGGCGGGCGGCGCGGCATTCACGCTGACCGTCAACGGCAGCGGATTCGTCAGCGCGTCAACGGTCTGGTGGAACGGAAATCTGCGCACGACAACTTTTGTCAGCGCCACGCAATTGACCGCCGCGATTCCCGCCAGCGACATTGCCGCAGCAGGGACTGCAAGCGTGACGGTGAATAGCCCCGCGCCGGGCGGCGGCAGCGCCAGCTCTCTGACCTTCACCATCAACAATCCCACGCCGGCCATCACCACGCTCAGCCCGAATTCGGCGACGGCGGGCGGCGCGGCTTTCACGCTGACGGTCAACGGCAGCGGATTTGTGAGCGGTTCGACCGTGCAATGGAACGGCAGCGCGCGCGCCACGACGTTTGTCAGCGCCACGCAACTGACGGTGGCAATTCCAGCAAGCGATATTGCTTCGGCAGGCACGGCCAATGTCACGGTGGTGAACGCGACGCCGGGCGGCGGCACGTCCAATTCGGCGAGCTTCACCGTCAATCAACAGCAAAATCCCGTTCCGGCAATCACCACCATCAGTCCGACTTCGGCGACGGCGGGCGGCGCGGCCTTCACGTTGACCGTCAACGGATCGAACTTCATCAACGGTTCAACCGTGCGCTGGAACGGCAACGCACGGACGACAACTTTCGTCAGCGCAACACAACTGACGGCGGCTATTCCGGCTTCGGACATTGCTTCGGCGGGTACGGCCAACGTCACTGTTTTCAATCCAACGCCGGGCGGCGGCACGTCCAATGCCGTCACTTTCACGATCAACGCGGCAGCGCCTGCGCCGACAACCACTGCGATCAATCCAAGTTCCGGCGTGGCGGGCGGCGTGGCGTTTACCTTGACAGTCAGCGGCACGAACTTCACCAACGCTTCAATCGTGCAATGGAACGGCAATGCGCGAACGACGACGTTCGTCAGCGCCACGCAATTGACCGCAGCGATTCCCGCTTCGGACATCGCCACGGCAGGCACGGCCAGCGTGACAGTGTTCACTCCCGCGCCCGGCGGCGGCACGTCCAACGCGCAGACCTTCACCATCGTCAATCGCGTAGCCAGCGTTTCCGCCGCCAGTTTTCTGGGCAATGAACTGGCCGCCGAATCCATCGTCGCGGCGTTCGGTGTGGCATTGGCGACAGACGTAGCCATCGCCAACACTCAACCTTTGCCGACCACGTTGCTGGGAACCAAAGTCTCTGTTCGTGACAGCGCAGGCGTGGAGCGCTTGTCCCCGCTGTTTTTCGTTGCGCCTTCGCAAGTCAACTACCTGTTGCCGCCCGGCCTGGCCAACGGCGCGGCAACCATCACCATTACCAGCGGCGACAACAAAGTCTCCGTCGGCGCGCAGCAAATCGCCGCAGTTGCGCCGGGTTTGTTCACGGCCAATGCCACCGGGCAGGGCGTTCCGGCGGCGAACGTTTTCCGCCTTGCCGCCAACGGTGCGCAGAGCTTTGAATCTTTCGCGATGTTTGATTCGGCGTTAGGCCGTTTCGTGCCGCGTCCGATTGATCTGGGGCCGGCGGGTGATCAGGTGTTCGCCTTGCTGTTCGGCACTGGCTTCCGCGCAAACGGCGGCTTGCCGAACGTCAGCGTAAAAATCGGCGGCGTGGATTGCGAAGTGTTGTATGCGGCTGACGCCCCAGGCTTCACGGGGCTGGATCAATGCAACGCGCGCATCCCGCGCAGCTTGATCGGCCGCGGCGAAGTGGATTTGGTGATGACGGTGAACGGCAAGGTTGCAAACACCGTGCGAGTGAACATCAAGTAAGCCATTCCCGACAAGGTGAAATCTTCGCGTGGGCGAGTATTCCAAACTCGCCCGCGCGAAGACCGGGTCTGCGGATTTTTTGAAAAAGCACAATTGCTGTGGCAGGCTTAAACAATGAGTACATTGACGATTGAACTGGCGCAAATCCTAAGTGAACTGGATGAACGCTCTGCCCAGTCGCTGGAACGGCTGGTGCGCGATGCGATGGGATTCGTTCGCTTAACACAACCCGACAACACAGCCGTGGCGCCTGTGCGACACTGGCCAACCGGTTATTTCGAGCAAACAGCAGGCTCCTTTGCCGACGAACCTTTTGACATCCCGGATGACCCACCGCCGGACGTTACGCCTGAACCTTAATGCGCTACCTTTTGGACACCAACATTTGGATCATCTACCTCAAAGCCGTTGAAACAGCAGTACGCCAACGGCTTGAGCAAACCAGCCCTGACGAAATTGCCACGTGTTCGGTCGTTTGGGCGGAACTGTTGCACGGTGCCCGCAAGTACGCCGATCCGTTGCAACGCGAACATCGCATTGAATTAACCCTTAGCCCATTGGCCAATCTGCCCTTCGATCTCGCAGCAGCCCGGCGCTATGCCTACATTCGCGATTACTTGGAACGAACAGGTCAGGTCATTGGAGGCAATGATTTGATGATTGCCGCGATTGCACTAACGCACGGTTTAATTTTGGTGACGCGCAACACCGATGAATTCCGGCGGGTTCCGGGATTACAAGTGGAAGACTGGGCCGTGTAATGCCTCTTCATCA
>CAZRXE010001156.1:0-4273 GCA_964603695.1 uncultured Heliomicrobium sp. | reverse complement strand
ACCGGCGGCAGCTTCGGGGGCGACGTGCAGCACGACGGTTCCGTAAGCCGTGCCGCTCATCCGTGCGTCGGAAATGCGCACCATATCCGTGATGCCTCGGCGCAGCAGTTTCGGCGGCAAAGGCATGTTGCCGACTTCGGCCATTCCCGGATAACCCTTCGGCCCACAGTTTTTCATGACCATCACGCAGGTTTCGTCAATGTCCAGATTTTCGTCGTCAATGCGTGCGTGCAGGTCTTCGATGTTTTCAAAGACGACGGCACGTCCGCGATGCTGCATCAGTTCGGGCGTGGCGGCGGAAGGTTTCAGCACAGCGCCGTTCGGAGCCAGATTACCGCGCAAAATGGCGATGCCGCCGTCGGGTTTGAAGGGAGATTCGACAGTGTGAATGACTTCGCGGTTGAAGCATTCGGCCTCAACATTGTTTTCACCAATTGTTCGGCCGTTGACGGTCAGCGCATCGCCGTGGATCAACTCGCCAAGTTCGCGAATGACCACCGGCAGGCCGCCCGCGTAATAAAAATCTTCCATCAGGTATTTGCCCGAAGGCGCAAGGTTGACCAGACAAGGCACGCCGCGTCCGAGTTGGTCAATGTCATCCAGCGTGAAGT
This sequence comes from uncultured Heliomicrobium sp., assembly GCA_964603695.1. Lineage (GTDB taxonomy): Bacteria > Acidobacteriota > Blastocatellia > RBC074 > RBC074 > RBC074. The sequence goes on along the minus strand of CAZRXE010001156.1, from coordinate 3,662 downwards.
CCAGGCCCAGGCGTCCGGCAATCGCCAGCAAATGCACCACGGCGTTGGTCGAGCCGCCGATGGCCGCCAGCACGCGGACGGCATTTTCAAACGCCTGGCGCGTGAGAATCTTCGACATCTTCAAATCTTCGTGAACCATTTCGACAATGCGGCGTCCGGCCAGATGCGCCAGCGCGTAACGGCGAGAATCCACAGCCGGAATCGCCGCGTTTGTCGGCAAGCCGATGCCCAGGGCTTCAACCAGACTGGCCATCGTCGAAGCCGTGCCCATCGTCATGCAATGGCCTGTCGAACGCGACATGCAGCCTTCGGCCTGCTGAAAATCGCAAAGACTCATTTCGCCGCTGCGCACCATTTCGCTGAACTGCCAGACCTGCGTGCCGGAGCCGATTTCCGCGCCGCGATATTTGCCGTTGAGCATTGGCCCGCCGGAAATCATCAGGCTCGGCAAATCGCAACTGGCCGCGCCCATCAGTAGCGCGGGCGTAGTTTTGTCGCAACCTGCCAGCAAAATGACGCCGTCCATCGGATTGCCGCGAATGGATTCTTCCACGTCCATGCTGGCCAGGTTGCGAAAAAGCATGGCCGTCGGGCGCAGCAAGGGTTCGCCCAGCGACATGACCGGAAATTCCACGGGAAAGCCGCCCGCTTCGTAAACGCCGCGTTTGACGTGTTCGGCCAGTTCGCGGAAATGGCCGTTGCAGGGCGTCAGTTCCGACCAGGTGTTGCAAATGCCTATGACTGGGCGTCCGTCGAAAACGTGGTCGGGATGCCCCTGATTTTTCATCCAACTGCGATGAATGAAACCGGATTTGTCGAGTTTTCCAAACCAATCCGCACTGCGAAATTTGCGCTCTGAAGTCATGAATTTGTCCTTGAATTTTGGTTGTTCTCCGGGCGGAGAAGTGGTTGATATAAGCGAAATTGGCGGCGGGCGCAATCGCCGCTAAATTTGTCTTCGCAGCCGGCTTCGGCGTCTTGTCCATCTTCGGATCAGCGGGTAGAATCGCGAATCAATTGACATCAAACAATGAAAACAATCAGCTTGTTCGCCGCTTCGCTTTCCAAAGCGATTAGCATTTTTGTGTGGCTTGTGCGGCGAACGCTTTGAGGAGTAGTCGAAACCGAATGGAAAATCTGCAAAAGCAAGCAGTCAACATTGAAGATGAAATGCGGCGTAGTTATCTGGACTACGCCATGTCCGTGATTGTCGGGCGCGCCTTGCCCGATGTCCGCGATGGGCTGAAGCCGGTGCATCGCCGTATTCTTTACTCGATGAATGAAAAGGGTTTGCTGCCCGGCAAGCCTTACAAAAAATCCGCCAACGTGGTCGGAGACGTGCTGGGCGCGTATCACCCGCACGGCGATTCGGCGGTCTACGATTCGATGGTGCGCATGGCGCAGGACTTTTCGCTACGCTATCCGCTGATTGACGGGCAAGGGAATTGGGGCAGCATTGATGGTGATTCGGCGGCGGCTTACCGTTACACCGAAGCCCGGCTGGAACGCGTTGCCACCGAAATGCTGGCCGACATTGAGAAGGAAACCGTCAAATTCGTTCCCAACTACGACGAATCGCGGCAGGAACCAACCGTTTTGCCGACGCGGATTCCTAATTTACTGGTCAATGGTTCGGACGGGATCGCGGTCGGCATGGCGACCAAGATTCCGCCGCACAACCTGAACGAAATCATCGAAGCGACCATTCACCTGATCCAGCATCCCAAAGCCACTGTCGCCGATTTGATGAAGATGGTTCCGGGACCGGATTTTCCCACCGGCGGATTCATTTACGGGCGCGAAGGCGTCAAGCAGGCGTATGAAACCGGGCGCGGCGTGATGCAGCTTCGGGCGCGCGCGGCCATTGATCGCATCGGGCGCGGACAACAGGAACGCGATGCCATCGTCATCACCGAAATTCCTTTCCAGGTCAACAAATCCAAGTTGATCGAACAAATCGCCGACCTGGTCAATGAAAAGCGCGTTGAAGGCATCAGCGAAATCCGCGATGAAAGCGACCGCGAATCCACCGCTCAGAAAAAAGTCCGTATCGTCATCGAACCCAAACGCGACGCCATTCCGCAAATCATTCTGAACAAGCTCTACAAGCTGACGCAGATGCAGATTTCCTTCGGCGTCATCAATCTGTCCATCGTCAACGGGCAGCCGAAGATTTTGTCGCTGACCTCGACACTCAGCGAATTCATCGCCTTCCGCCGCGAAGTCGTGCGCAACCGTACGATGTACGAGCTGAAAAAAGCCCGTCTGCGCGCGCACATCTTGGAAGGTTTGATGAAGGCGATTGACATCATTGACGAAATCATCAAACACATCCGCGCGTCGAAATCCGCCGAAGAAGCCAAAGGCGGGCTGATTACCAAATTCCAGTTCAGCGACATTCAGGCGCAGGCGATTCTGGACATGCAGCTTCGCCGGCTGGCCGCGCTGGAACGGCAGAAGCTGATTGACGAATACGAGGAACTCATCAAGCTGATTGCCGAACTGGAAGAAATTCTGAATAACGAAACCGCGCTGCGCCGCGTCATCGTCAAAGAGTTGCGCGAAGTGCAAAAGGCTTACGCCGATCCGCGCCGGACGCAGATTATTGACAGCGGCGTCGAATTGACGCTGGAAGACCTGATTGCCGATGAAGACGTGGTCATCACTTTGACGCATTCCGGCTACGTCAAACGCACGGCCCTGACGACTTACAAATCCCAGCGACGCGGCGGAGCCGGGCGCAAAGGCATGAGTACGAAGGCCGAAGACGTGGTTTCGCATCTGTTCATCGCCTCGACGCACAGTTACCTGATGGTCTTCACTTCGCAAGGGCAGGTTTACAAACTGAAGGTTCACGAAATCCCGGATTCGCAAGCCGCCGGGCGCGGCAAGGCGATGGTCAATCTGATCAACCTGCCTTCGAGCGAAAAAATCGCCGGCGTCATTCCCGTGCGTTCGTTCAGCGAAGGCCAGTACGCCGTGATGGTCACGCGCAAAGGCGTGGTCAAAAAGACGGAGCTTTCCGAATTCGCCAATATTCGCGCCAACGGCATCATCGCCATGGGCGTGGATGAAGGCGACGAACTGATTTCCGTCGAATTGACCGACGGCAAGAAGAAAATCTTCATTGCCACGCACGAAGGTCAGGCTATCTGTTTCGAGGAAGACGAAGTTCGCGATATGGGCCGCCAGGCACGCGGCGTGCGCGGCATTACCTTGAACAGTGACGATTACGTGGTCAGCGTGGTGGCCGTCTCCGGCGATCAACAGATGCTCAGCGTGACCGAAAACGGCTTCGGCAAACAGACGCGGATTAGCGAATACCGCGTCACCGGTCGCGGCGGCAAAGGCGTCATCAACATCAAGACCACGGACAAAAACGGCAAAGTCGTTGCCGTCATGCCCGTCACCAAAGACAGCGAAGTTTTGATTATCACCACCGGCGGCAAACTCATCCGCATCGAGGCCGAAACCATTCGCGCCACGGGGCGCAGCGCGCAGGGCGTGAAGCTGATTGACGCTTCGAGCGGCGATTCGGTCGCCAGCGCCTCACTGGTGGAACAGCAGACCGGCGAGGTGGGCGATGAGGCGGCTTAGCGGACGGGGAGATGGGGAGACAAGGGGAGAAGGGGAGACCTTTTCCCCTTCCCCCCTTCTCCCCA
>CAZRXE010001155.1:0-2471 GCA_964603695.1 uncultured Heliomicrobium sp. | reverse complement strand
CAGTGCCGCGCGCGTAAGCAAGCGGCTAACAATGGGAACTACCGCTTGCTTACGCGCGCGGTACTTTACCGATCAAACTGTCTAATTGGCAGGCCATCAATCTTCTTAAAAAGGTAGCACTGACTTATGAACAAAAGGTTTGCTCTACAAAGCCTGCCGCTGGCTTTGCTCGGCTCGCTAACGATTTCACTGACTGCCCTGGCGCAGACGCCTTCCGTTGAAGAGCGCCTGGCCAAAGCTGAAGCCGCTCTCACTTCGGCGCAAACGGCGGGTGACAATGCCTGGATGTTGGTTTGTTCGGCGTTGGTTTTGATGATGACCGGCCCCGGACTGGCGCTGTTTTACGGCGGACTGGTGCGCAAAAAGAACGTGCTGGCCACGATGATGCAAAGCTTCATTATGATGGCCGTAATTACGGTTCTGTGGGCGGTCGTTGGTTACAGTTTGGCCTTTGCCAAAGGGACGCCCTTTATCGGCGGGCTTGAATTTTTATTTTTGAAAGGCGTCGGTGCCGCGCCATCCACGTATGCGGCAACCATTCCGGCGCAGACCTTTATGGTCTATCAGTTGATGTTCGCCATCATTACTCCGGCCTTGATTACGGGCGCATTCGCTGAACGCATGAAGTTTTCGGCCATGGTCTTGTTCTGCAGCTTGTGGGCCATTGTGGTGTATTTCCCGCTTGCGCACATGGTTTGGGGCGACGGCGGTCTGCTCAATGCGTTCCTGGGCGGCAAGATTCCGGCACTGGATTTCGCGGGCGGCACGGTCGTTCATATTTCTTCAGGTTTTTCGGCGCTGATTTGCGCGCTTTATCTGGGCAAACGTCTGGGTTATCCGAAAACTCCCATGACTCCGCACAACCTGGTTATCAGCGTGATCGGCGCTTGTTTGCTGTGGGTCGGCTGGTTCGGTTTCAACGCGGGCAGCGCGGTGGCGGCAGGTTCTCTGGCTTCGAGCGCATTTGTCGCCACGCACTTCGGCGCAGCGGCGGCAACGCTGGGATGGCTGATTGTGGAATGGATGCGCCAGGGCAAACCCACGGTTCTGGGTGGTATTTCGGGCGCGGTTGCCGGTCTGGTCGGCATTACGCCTGCGGCTGGTTTCGTCACGCCGATGTCGGCGATGGCGGTTGGCTTCATCACCGGTATCGTTTGCTTTTTCGCCGTCACGGAATTGAAGAAACGGCTCGGTTACGACGATTCGCTTGACGCTTTCGGTGTTCACGGCGTCGGCGGATTCACGGGGGCCATTCTGACGGGCGTTTTCGCCAATAGCGCGGTCAATACAGTGTTCAAGGACGCAAACGGCGCGGCGCTGCCGAGCGGTTTGCTGGAAGGCAATGCGAAACAGGTGTTCTATCAATTGGTGGCCTCGCTCATTGCCGTCGCACTGGGTTGCATCGCTTCGTTCATCCTGTTGAAAGTCGTTGATCTGGTTGTCGGCGTGCGGGTTTCCGGCGAAGACGAAACCGCTGGTCTGGACATCAGCCAACACGGCGAAGAGGGCTACAACATGGATGTGGATCTGGTCTCCTCCACTGGTTACACCTACGGAGGCAGCGGCTCTCCTATCGCTGAACCGGCAATGAGAACCGCTAGCGTATTGGACAAGTAGGACGGACAATCCGGTCGGACGGACGCGAAGTCCGTCCGACTACACAAGGAGAAAATATTATGAAAAAGATAGAAGCCATTGTTCGTCCGCACCTGCTGGAAGCGGTCAAAGACGCGCTGCAAACGCTAGGCGTGCAGGGCATGACCATCAGCGAGATCAAAGGATTCGGACGGCAGAAAGGTCACACCGAAGTTTATCGCGGCAGCGAATACAAAGTGGAATTCGTTCCCAAACTGAAGATCGAAGTCGTCGTGGATGATGAAATCGTTGAAAGCTGTATTGAGGCGATCATCAAAACCGCGCGCACCGGCAAATTCGGCGACGGCAAAATCTTCATTTTCCCGGTCGAAGAAGCCATACGCATTCGCACTGGCGAACACGGCGTCAACGCGGTCTGACGCAAAAAACACCAAGGGCCGAAGGCAATCAGGAAGCCATCAGAATGATGCGGCAACATCATTTTCTCCCCAAATGCCTTCAGCCCCTTTTTCGAACCACGCAAACACTTAAGAGTTAGCCTGCGCGGCCGTGTGCGGAGTGTAGAGCGCGTCCAAATCGTGCGCAAGCTCTCGCTCCGACAAGCTCCGGCCCGGCAGGCGATAAAGGAGCTTATAGAACAATGCTGACAAAGTTATTTTCCGCCGCTTTGTTACGGCGTCCTGCCCGAAAACTGGTTTCGGCTGTAATTCTGGCGCTGCTCGTTTCTTCCAACACGGCTGTTTTCGCACAAGAACTGCGCGCCACCAAAACGAATGAATCCGCCGCCGCCAAACTGTCAAAAGAAGATTTGAAACCTGACGGCAAACCCAACAGCGCCGAATTGACCAAAACCGTCGAAGCGCTGGAAGAGCGTA
>CAZRXE010001154.1:0-8241 GCA_964603695.1 uncultured Heliomicrobium sp. | reverse complement strand
CCCCGGGAGCGCACGCGGCCCCGCGTGCCGGGCTTTCTATTCACGGCCCGCACACAAGGCCGCGTGCGCCCCCAGAATTGCGCTCCCAGCCAGAGGAGGAAACCGATGATTTCAAAACTCAGACTCGCCATTACTCTGTTTCCGCTGCTTCTTATTTTTTCCCTTCCCTTGTTCGCCCAGACTCCGCCCAAAGAAGGCACGGCCACCGTCACTGGTCGCGTAACGCTAAAAGGCGAACCGGTGCGCGACGCGATGGTCGCGCTTTCGCCAGACAATCGCCTGACTCGGTTCGAGTTGAAAAACGTCTTGCGCGCCAAGACCGACGACGCCGGCGTCTTCCGCATCGAAAAAATCAAAGCCGGGCTGTATTACCTGGGCGCGATTGCGCCAGGCTATGTTTCGCAGGGCGAAAACCGCTTCTACGGGCCGCAAGGCAAAGCCATCAACATTGCCGAAGGCGAAACGGTCGAAAATTACGAAATCCAACTTACTCCCGGCGGCGTCATCACCGGACGGCTGACCGATGCCAACGGCAATCCGCTGGTCGGGCAAGGAATCGAATTGGCGCGGCTGAATGAGCAGGACAAACCCGAATATGTTCCCAATGAACGAGCCGGAAGCGATGATCGCGGCATTTATCGCGCTTACGGGTTGCCGGCGGGACGCTATCTGGTCAGCGTCGGATTCCAGCCGCGCCCGAATTCAATCGCGATGACCTCGCAGCGAACGTTTTATCCCAAAACCTACCACCCGGACGCAACCAGCGAAGCCAAAGCCAAAATCGTCGAAGTCAGCGAAGGCCGGGAAACCACGGGCGTGGATATTACAGTCGGCGGATTGAAGAAGAATTTTGACGTTGTAGGCCGCGTTGTCTATGCCGAAACCGGACAGCCCGTCCCCGCCGTCGAAGTCCATTACGGATCCATTGACGAGAAAACCAAACACATTGGCGCGTGGGCTTCCACCGGAGAACAAACCAATTCCGAAGGCGAGTTCCGATTGCAAAACATTTTGCCCGGCAAATACGGCGCGTTTGCCGGCACGTGGAAACTCAAGGACGGTTCTTACAGCGAAACCGTTCCAATAGAGGTTTCCGACGCGGATGTCACGGGAATTGAAATCAAACTGCGGCGCGGTTCGTCCATCAGCGGCATCGCCGTTTTGGAAGGCGTCGCCGACCCAGCTATTCTCGGCAAACTGTCGCAACTCAAACTGAATTACTCAGTCCTTTCCCAGGAAGCCGTTGCGCCTAGTCAAAACGACACCGCGAACATTGCGCCGAACGGCAGCTTTTTGTTGACGGGAATTCAGCCGGGCAAAGTCAGAATCAATCTTGTCCGCGATTCGATGAGTTCCAACTCTCCCTCGCAAGGGTTTTCATTGATTGGAATCGAACGCGGCGGGGCGTTTCAAAACGATGGCATTGATGTCGGCGCGGGCGAACAGGTCGGCAACGTGCGCGTCGTTCTGGGCTACGGCAACGGCGTCATTCGCGGACAATTGCAGGTGTTGGGCGGAAGCTTGCCGGCAAACATTTTCACGGCGGTCAGAGTGCGCCGCGTCAGCAACAATCGCGACCTGGATGGCAGCGCGCTCGATCCGCGCGGACAATTCAGAATCGAACGCCTTCCGCCCGGCGAATACGAAGTGTTTTTACGCGTAGGCCCTCGCGCGGAAGAGCCGCCGCCGGGTTTCGACGAACTGCTGAAACAGATCGCCAACGTCAAACAGCGCGTCACACTGACCGACAACGCCGAAGTTCAGGTGACGTTGACGCTGGATTTGAACCGCAAGGAGGGCAATTGAAATGAAACTCTCCCGTCTGCTGCCAATCGTCCTTTTGCTTTCGATTCAATCACTGTCGCAAACGCCGGCCAAAGGCGTCATCAGCGGTCGCGTCGTCACAGAAGACGGCGGCGGTTTGCCGAACATCACGGTTCGATTGATGCCCGGCGGCGCGGCGCGTCTCAGCATAGGCCGTACCACCGTCACGGACGAAGAAGGCAATTTCCGCTTCACGGATTTGCCGCCGCGCGCCTACACCATTCGCGCGGAAGCCGGGCGAGCTTACGTTCCCGCGCCGTTATCCGCCGCCGAACGCGCCGCGCCGCGTTACGTTCATCTTGGCGAAAGCGTCACGCTGACAATGATTCGCGGCGGCGTCATCACGGGCCGCGTCACCAATGCCGACGACAAACCGGTAATCGCCTTGCCGCTCGGCGTTATTCAGGTGCGCGACGCTGACGGCAACCCCCTCGCCCGACAAGCCGTTTCGCCCACTTTGCCCGCCTTCACGGACGACCGCGGCATCTATCGGTTTTTCGGATTGCCGCCGGGAACTTATGTCGTTCAGGCGAACACTGGAAATCCTTATTACGGTTCGCGCGCGTCGCTTTACGACAATCTCGTGCCGACCTTTTACCCTTCTTCAACGCGCGACACCGCCGTTGAAGTGCAGGTCACAAGTGGCGGGGAAATCACCGGCGTTGACATACGCTTTCGCGGCGAAAACGGCCACGCCGTCAGCGGCAAACTGATCGGCAGCGCGCAACAAGCCGAAGTCTCGCTCTATCAGGTCAGTAACGGTGGGCTGGTCGGCAGCAGTTTTGTGTATCGCGGCGGCGCGGATGCCGTGTTCGATTTTTACGGCGTGCCCGACGGCGAATACGAATTGGTCGCCAACAACAACCCCGATGCGCCGGATCAATTGCAGTCGCAATCCCGCCGCATCAGCGTCAAAGGCGCGGATGTCACAGGCATCGAATTGCGTATGCTGCCGCTTGGTTCCATTGCGGGTCGCATCGTCGTGGAAACGCCGTCCACCGCTTGCGACAAAGCGCCGAAAACCAAACTGGAAGAAATCGTCCTGTTCGCCCGCCCGCAAGATTACCAAGCCAGTACGGTTTTCAAACCGAATCCCAGCGAAACTGCCGCCAACGAAAAAGGCGAATTCACCTTGAACCGCTTGCAGCCGCTGCGCTACAGGCTGAGGCTGAATCTGCCGAACGAAAACCTCTACGTGAAATCCATCGCGGTCAAAGCGGCAACGCCCGCTGCCGGAGGCCTGACGCGCAACGACGTAACCTTAAAACAAGGCGAAAAAGTGACCGGCGTCACCGTCACGTTGGCCGAAGGCGCGGCCAGTTTGCGCGGCAAGGTGCAATTCAATCCGCCGGAAAAACCCCTGCCGTTTGATTTCCAAATGCTGGCGCTACCCGCCGAAGCAAACGCTGCCGAAGACCTGCTGCGTTACGCTGAAACGACGGTGCGTCAGGATGGGACATTCGCCTTCACCAATCTCGCGCCCGGCAAATACTTTCTGGTGGCGAGCGGCATCTACATAGACGAACCGGCGGATCGTCTGCCCGCGCCTGCCAACAGCGAACTCACCGAACTCGCACGTCTGCGCCAAGCCGCCGAGGCCCCCAAAATTCCCAACGTTCTCCAAATGGCCAGAGTCGAGGTTGAATTGAAAGCATGTCAAAAAATGACGGATGTAATTTTTAAGATCACGACCGCGCTGAGATAGCGTAAGATCGCGGCACGACTTCCCTGCCCCACAATCTTCATCTCGAAAGGAATTCATCTCGATGGTTTCAATCAATTTAAGAAAGCTTTGCCTGTCGGCATTGATGCTGATGTTGCTGGCGTTGCCCGACGCTTCAGGCTTTGCGCAAAAGAAATCCGCCGTGCCGAACTTCGCCGGAACCTGGGTACTCAATCGCGAAAAGAGCGCAGGGCTGACCGGACAACTCGGCAATGCGGAAATTCACTTGGTCGTTGCGCAGGACGCCAAATCGCTTTCCGCCGAACAAAAAGTTTTGCTGCGCGGACGCGAACAGCCTTCGCAGGAATTGAACTACCTGCTGGACGGCAGCGAATCCGAAACCGAGGTCGTGCGCCCGCTGGCCGGGACCATGAAGCTCAAAGCCAAATGGATCGAAAGCAGCAAAACGCTTGAACTCACCTCCGTCATCACCGGTGAAGACGAAGGCAAATCCGTCAACATCACCACCAAGGAACAATGGCAACTGGTCGGCGAAGCCCTGAAAGTCACCCGCACGCGTCAATCGCCGCAAGGCACGCAAACCTTCCGGCTTTATTTTGAGAAGCCGTGAAGCTTCGGCAGAAATAAACATCATCGGGCAAGCTCTGCGGGCTTGCCCTTTTTTTCCAGGTCGTGGAATTCATCCGCGTTTTTTGATGCCGACGAAAATTCCTCGCCGGAAAACTGAAATGTTGTGCGTGTTCCGGCAAAACTATAATTGACAAGCAACTTGTCAAAATGACAAACTGCTTGTCGTTGATGGTGATTGAAGAATGACGAAAGAAAAAAAGATTGCCTCCTCACGCAAAGCGCCGGAACCGCCGCCGGAACCGCTGAATGCTATGGAATCGGCGTTCAATGTGCTGGTCAATGAAACGTCGCTGTTGTTTCACCGGTTGAAAATCGTCGCCGATGAAGTTCATCAACAGGGCGAAATGTCCGGCGCGCTGCGCAGTATTTTGCGGCTCTTAAACAAACAGGGCGAACAAACCGTGCCGCAAATGGCGCGGGATCGCGCGGTGTCGCGCCAGCATGTACAAGGGCTGATTAACCAACTGGCCGAAGCGGGTTATGTGGAATTCGTTGAAAACCCCGCGCACAAACGTTCGGCTTTTGTGCGCCTGACGCCGCTGGGCAGGAAAACCGTGGCGACGATGGATCGCCGCGAAGACAAGCTGCTGGCCAAATCCGGCGTCGGCGTGCCGGACAGGAAAATGCTGGAAGCGGCGGAAACTTTGCGCGCCGTGCGCGCGTTCTTCGAGAACAAGGAATGGCAGCGACTGCTGAAATCCCTCAAGTAAAACAACAGTTCGTAGTTCCGCCCCGCAAGCGGAACGTTTTTATCGAAGGAGCGACAGATGCACTCACCTATCAATCTTCCGCAGACTTTTTTCAATTCTCCACGCCCGAATCCCTGCCCGTCTGAAGGCTGGAAATCTCAATTCGCTTGCCCGCACGGCAAGCTGGGCGCGCTGGTCGGACAGTTGATGGCCTTCAAGAATGCGGGCATGAATCGCTTCGCGGTGGAAACACTGGACGTGCAACCGCAAGATCAGATTTTGGAAATCGGCTTCGGTCACGGCAAAACGATTGAGATGATGGCCAAACAAGCGCGGCTGGGATTGGTCGCGGGAGTTGATCTTTCCGGCGTGATGGTGCGACAGGCGGCCAAACGCAATCGCGCGGCGATTCTGGCCGGGCGCGTCGAACTCTGTCAGGGCAGCGTCGCCAACCTGCCTTATGAATTTGCGCGTTTCAACAAAGTGCTGGCCGTCAACAACTATCAATTTTGGCCGAACCCCGAATTCAATCTGGACGAAATCCGTCGAGTGTTGCGGCAAGGCGGGCTGTTGGCGCTGGGGTTGCGGATGAAGGACTCAGGAAAGAAGTTTCAGCTTGCGCCGGGCTTTTCGCGCGAAGAAGTCGAGGAAATCGCCGGCTTGGTGCGCTGGGTGGGCTTTCACGGGGTGAAAATCGTTGAGCGGCGCGCCGGATACCAAACAGCTTGCGTGATTGCGAAACGGTAATGCGCAATCGGCAAAACAAGAAAACGGGCTGGAAAGCGAATCGCTTTCCAGCCCGTTTTGTTTTGGGGAACCTCGCGGTTCGTTTTTAGAAGGTGTAGCGCAGACCCATCAAGATGCGACGGTTGCCGCCGTTGGTCGTCCATTGATTCAGGAAGTTCGCGCCGGAATTGATCGCGGTGTTCGGCGTACCGAAGTTACGTGTGTTGGTCAGGTTGAAAAACTCCGCGCGGAATTGCAGGTTGTGGCCTTCAAACACTTTCGTGTTCTTGAAAATGCCGAAGTCCATGTTGGCGATCCCATCGCCGCGAATCGTGTTGCGTCCGATGTTGCCAGTGCGTTGTCCTGCGGCCAAAGCCGAGAACAAAGCAGCGCCGCCCGCCGCGCGAATCTCGATCAGATTCATACTGGACAGATCAAGCGTCGTGTTCAGATTCGGACGAATGGCGTTGCCCACCAGCGCGTCAATGCCTTGCAGCACGCCCGCCGGATCAGCGCCGTTGAGGATGGTAAACGGCGTACCGCTTTGCAGCGTGAAGAAAGCGTTGGCTTGCCAGCCGCCCAGCACACGGCCCACAGCGCCGGCCTGGTCGCGGAAGAACGGGAATTCGTAAACCGCGTTGCCCGTCACACGATGCGGACGGTCGTAGCTGGAACGCGCACGATCCGCGTTAAGATTGAAGGGATCTTGCGGCGTGGCTACTTCGCCCTGCGGTTGCGGGTTGAAGATTTCAGACGCCGTGTCAATGAACGTACTCCAGGTGTAATGCACACCCGCGCTGAAATTCTTGCTCAGGCGTTTGTCCAGGCTAACTTGCAGCGAATGGTAAAGGGATTGCGCGCAGTTGCAGCGCAAACGTTCGACGCCGCGCGTCAGGTCAACGCGACGCGGCTGATTGGTCAGCGTCGTACCCGCCGGGTTGTACAAAAAAGCCGGGTCGGTGCGATTAGTGCGCCCTTGTACAACAGGATTGCCGTCCACGGTCTGGAACAAACCGTTGCCTTTGGTGGCGATGTAGCCAACGCGCAAGACCACGTCTTTCGACAATTCGCGCGAAACTTCCAGGCTGAACTGGTCAGCGGAAGGCGAACGAAAATCCGCGCCCACGGTCGTTTGCGTGATGAAAGGCAAATTGCCCGACGGTGGAGCAGCCGCGCTCAGCAAATTGGAGTAAGCATTGGTCAACGAAGGATTCAACGCAAAGACAAACGGGAAGGCGCTGGCGATGTTCAGGTTGATGTTGATGAACCCGTAATCGTTCGTCCGCGAATATCCGCCGCGAATGACTGTCTTGTCGCCGCCGAACAACATCCCGGCCACGCCGCTGTCGCCGAAATTCGGACGCCAGTTGAAACCGAAACGCGGTTGCAGGTTATTCGTGTCGCGTCCCGGATTGCGGAAGCGGAAAACAGGATTGTTGTTATTGGCCGCCAGAATGGCGTCATTGAACGGTTGCAGCGAACCGATGGAATTACCCGGCGTTTCGTAACGCAAGCCGTAAGTCAGCGAGAAGTTCGGACGGACTCTCCATTCATCCTGCGCATAGAAGAAATAGTCGTACCAGTTGTAGTACTGAATTTCCGAACCGCCCGGCACGGGCTTGTTGATGGCCGATGCGATGGCGACGTCGTTGACGAAATTATTGAGCGTGTCGTAGGCCACGCGTCCGCGAATGGTCGGGAAGAAGAAGCTCTTGACCTGCACGCGGCGGAAATCCAAGCCGAATTTCATGGCGTGGCTGCCTTTCGTCCACGACAGGTTGTCAATGATTTGGTAGGTGTTGTTGAAACGGAACTGCGGCAAATTGACGGCCAGACCAATCGCCGTGCGCGTGCCGGCGGCGTTGAAGCCAATCAAACCGAGTTGGTTGATTTCAATGGACGGAATGGTTTCCGATGACGGGTCTTGCGCGTTGGTAACGGAACCGAAGCGTTGATAGGCGATGCGCGCTTCATTGACCAGCGAAGTCGAGAGAATGCTGGTAAATCCGACGTTGGCTGATTGGTTGCGCGTCGTGACCAGATTGGCCAAACCGCGCGGCGTAGCCTGTCCCGTGCCGACGCTGTTTTCATCGTTGAAGAAAAAACGTCCGTTGATCTGATGTTTTTCGCTGAAGCGATGATCCACGCGGCCGCTCCATTGATGATTGTTGAACGCGATGGAATTGGCGCTGGTCAGCGATCCCAGCGGAACGGTGAAGGTTTGATTGTTCAACGTAAAGTTCGCCGAAGTGTTGTTGCCCACAGTTGCCGCCGGAAGGAATTTCAACAACGCTGCAACTTGCGGACGGCTGCCGGCTTGTGTTTGCAAAATCTGGCGTCCGGCCTCAGTCGGCACGCCGGCGATGGTAGCGCCGGAACCGAGTTGACGATCCGTCCATCGTTGATACGAACCGAAGAAGAAAGTTTTATCTTTAATGATCGGCCCGCCCAGCGTTCCGCCGAATTGGTTTTCGTTGCGGCGCGGCGCATCCAAAAAGCCTGCGGCTTTATCCAGATTGCTGCGGGCATTGAAAACTTCGTTGTTGTTGAAGAAGAAAGCCGAACCGTGAAGATTATTCGAGCCGGATTTGCTGACGATGTTGACGACCGAACCGGCGGCGCGTCCGAACTCCGGCGCGAATTGATTGGTCACCAGCCGGAATTCCTGAACCACGTCAGGGTTGTTGA
>CAZRXE010001153.1:0-3388 GCA_964603695.1 uncultured Heliomicrobium sp. | reverse complement strand
AATGCGCCCGCCGCCTTCTTCCAAAAACCGCGCTGCGTGTTCGCCCAAACCCAGTCCGCGCCCGCCCGCTTCAACGCCGATCAATTTGACGTTTTGATCGTTCAAAAACTCATAAAACAAACCCATCGCATTGCTGCCGCCGCCGACGCAGGCGACCAGGTAATCCGGCAGCCGTCCGATGCGTTCCAGCATCTGCGCGCGGGCTTCGCGTCCGATCACGCTTTGAAAATCGCGCACCATCATTGGGTAAGGATGCGGCCCCAAAACCGAACCGAGCAGGTAATGCGTGTCGCCGACATTCGTCACCCAATCGCGCAAAGCTTCGTTGATGGCGTCTTTCAAAGTCTTGCTGCCGGATTCCACGCCCACGACTTTCGCGCCCATCAACCGCATGCGAAAAACATTCAGCGCCTGTCGCCGCATGTCTTCCGTGCCCATGTAAACCACGCACTCCAACCCCGCCCAGGCACAGACCGTCGCCGTCGCCACGCCGTGTTGCCCTGCCCCGGTTTCGGCGATGATGCGACGCTTGCCCATTCGCTGCGCCAGCAGAATCTGCCCCAAAGCGTTGTTGATCTTGTGCGCGCCGGTGTGATTGAGGTCTTCGCGCTTCAGATAAATTTGCGCGCCGCCCAGATGTTTGCTGAGCCGCTCGGCATGCGTGATCGGCGTCGGACGCCCGACGAATTCGCGCAACAGCCGGTGAAACTCCTCCTGAAACGCCGGATCGTCTTTCGCTTCGGCGTAGGCCGCTTTCAATTCATCCAGCGCGTACATCAGCGTTTCCGGCACGAAGCTGCCGCCGTAAGGCCCAAAGTGACCTCCGGCATCAGGCCAAGCAGTGAAATTCATTGAATTTTCTCCATCTCCTCTTTCAGTTTTTGCAATTTGGCGGCGTCTTTTTTCCCCGGCGCGCTTTCCACACCGCTATTGACATCCACGGCAAACGGCGCGACGGCCCCAATCGCGTCAACAATATTTTCCGGCGAAAGCCCGCCCGCCAGAAACAGTTTGGCAAGCTTGGTGGCTTCGCGTGCAAGTTCCCAATTCGCCGTCTTGCCGGTGCCGCCGTACAGATTCTTGTCGAAAGCATCCAGCAAAATCGCCGCCGCCGGATATTTCAAAACTTCGCGCGCATCAAAGCCGTCACCGACGCGCAAAGCCTTGATGACGCGCTCTGCTCCAACCGCCGCGCAGTAAGCAGCGTCTTCATCACCGTGAAGCTGCGCCAACAAAGCACCACTGGTTTTCAAAATTTGAAGCACGTCTTCAGGAGCAGGCTCATTGACGAAAATGCCGACAGAGATGATGTCACGGGGCAGTTGTTCGAGGATGGTTCGCGCGGTTTCCGGCGCGATGAAGCGGGGGCTTTTCCGGTAAAAGTTGAAACCAAGATATTCCGCACCCGCAGCAATCGCCGCCAGCGCGTCTTCGAGCGAAGTGATGCCGCAAACTTTTAATTTACATTGCATGCCAATGCTCAGGAGCGATGCGCTTCGGCGTAATGGCGTAAAGCTGCATTGATGGTTTGTTCAAAACCTCCTTGCTGGGCTTTGAACCAGGATAAAACATCGTTGTCCACGTTGACGGTGCAAACAGCGTTTCCGCTTTGTAACCTCAATTTAGCCTCTTGAAAAAAATCTTCCTTCAAGGGTGGAATATCCGAATAGTCAATCTCGTCATCTTCAGCATTCGCCAACCACTCCCAATCCGTGCGCGACTGATTATTCGGCAAGCCACTGTTCAAATTTGCTTCGCTCATATTTATTTGCCTTTCTCGCTGAAATAATCCGAATTTTGTCGGTAGCCGGTTCGGTAAAAATGACAACAGCAACGATGTTTCGTAACAGTCCGATGCCTATCCAACGATCTTCACCATAATCTTCTCGTCTATCCGGCTCAACCAGCATCGGGCCGTCGAACATCTCCGCCACGTCCGCAAAATCAATTCGGTGTTTGGCAATGTTGCTTTGGTTTTTGTTGTCATTCCAATCAAAGTCCATTGGCGTTCTGGTTCGAGGCCGAAATCAACGCTTTCAGCGCCGCGCCTTCATCGCCCGCCCGCATCAACTCTTCGCCGATCAGAAAAGCATGAAAGCCAGCCGCGCGCAGCCGGTCAATGTCTTCGCGCGTGCGAATGCCGCTTTCGCTGACCAGCGTCAGCGATTTGGGAATGGCCGCCGCCAATTCCAGCGAAGTGTCGAGCGTCGTTTCAAAAGTTCGCAAGTTGCGATTGTTGACGCCCAGCAAGCGCACGTCGTAGCGCAATACCTTGTCCAGTTCTTCGCGGTCGTGGACTTCGACCAGCACGTCTAAACCTAGCGCATACGCGGCTTGCAATAAATCCTTGAACTGCGCGCCGTCCAGCATTGCGGCAATCAACAAGATGGCGTCGGCATCGGCCAGCTTGGCTTCGCAAATCTGGTATTCGTCGAAAATGAAATCTTTTCGCAGCAACGGCAGTTGCGACGCCCGCCGCGCCGCATACAAATATTCCAGCGAACCGTCGAAGAAATCTTCTTCGGTCAAACAGGAAATGGCCGCCGCGCCGTTGGCCGAATAGTTTCGGGCGATGGCCGCCGGATCGAAATTTTCGCGGATGACACCTTTGGACGGCGAACGGCGTTTGATTTCGGCGATGATGTTGACGCCTTCGCGCCGCAACGCGCTGATGAAACAGCCGCTTAAACCCGCCGTGGGCATTTGGCTCATCAGTTCGCTCATCGGCAATTTGCGTTTCGCCTCCGCCAGACGTTCCCGTTTACGCTCGACGATTTTTTCCAGAATGTCGCTCATACATCCGACCTCACAAGCAGCGTACCGCGAACTGTTAGTCGCGGAGGCATTGCAGCAAAGCAGCATCGTAAAACCTGATGCCACGCCTGCCACGCCCCAGCCGACTAACAGTCGGCTGAACGGTTTTATTTTCCGAACAGGTCTTTCTTCATTTTGGCGACCAGACGTTCGGCCAATTTGCCCTGCCCGCTTTTGCTCAGACTGCCCCAAAGCGTGCCTTTGTCGCCGGCTTCGCCCACCCAGACAAGCTGTTTGTCCTTGACGCTGAGCAACCGGACGGAACCTTCTTTTTGGTCCTTGCCACCAAGCGCGGAGTTGTACCATTTGTCATTGGATTTAGAGACCGTGCCGCTGAGCACGAAATCGGCGGCGGCTTCATCCGTGACCACAGCAACCGGTAGTTTGCGTTTGACGATTTCCGTGGCAATCAGCGTGTTGAAATCTTCGTCCATCGGCGCGACGAAGATTTTCGAGCCGGGCAATACCTTAACCTGCGCATCGGTAAGGGCTACCGGCACAAGGGCCAAGGCCAGAACCAAGAAAATCCCACAACAGAATTTGAGCATGTGTGTTTCCTCCATTGATTGTTGTT
>CAZRXE010001152.1:0-12579 GCA_964603695.1 uncultured Heliomicrobium sp. | reverse complement strand
GTGATTGACCGCATTGGTGGCAATTTGGGAACGGGCGTCAGCACGGTCGGTCAGATTTTTGGGCTGCTGTTTGACGACACCGAACACAGCTACAGTTTCGAGCGCAGCACCACGCGCAGGCAGTTTCGCGCCGTCTTGAGCAACTCTGACTTTCCGCGCACCGCGCCGCGCTTCACCAATGTTATCCCGGCGGGACGCACGGGCTGGATGAAGTTTTGGCGCGACGAGGATGGAGGACTGGTCGGTGCCGTACTCAATTTCAACCCGAACACAGCGTCGAGTTCCGGTGCCTTCAATCAAGGCCGGAACCTGCACACGCTGACGCTCTCCACCGCGTCCAGCTTCATAGTGCCGATTTTTCCGCCCAGTTGCTGAGGTTCGGCAATTCAGCCCATAGCTTTCAAGAAAATGATTTTTGTTTGACAGGATTTTTTTTCAGGATTAACAGGATGACCGAAGCTCCTGAAAATCCTGAGACAAATCCTGAGAATCCTGTCGCCTGCGATTTCTGATTTGGGCAAATGACGGAAAACCTTTTTCTCGATGTCTATAAAATGCAAAAGCGGCTGTCACTCCAAAGGTGGCAGCCGCTTTTTGAATTTTGACTGGTTATCACTCAACGGGAACCAGCGGCTTACCTTCGCCTTCGGCCAATTGTTTCTGGCGGAAGGCCGCCGCCCCGAGCAAACCGCCCATGCCCATGGATTCGACCGCCGTGCTGGGCACGATCATCATTGCGCCTTTCTCCTTCAAACCTTCATAGAGCATGTTCATCGCCCGCAAGTGCAGCGCCGTCGGGTTGTCTTGATAATACTTGGCGGCTTCCATGAACTTGTTGGCAATTTCGACTTCGGCTTCGCCCAGAATGATGCGCGCTTGTTTTTCGCGGGCAGCCTGAGCTTCGCGGGACATCGCGTCCTGCAACGCGTCCGGGATCACCACGTCGCGCATTTCCACTGATTGCACAGTCACGCCCCACGGCGTCGAGCGTTCGTCAATCAGCCGTTGCAAGTCGTCTTCGATGCGTTCGCGGCCTTTCAGCAATTCGGCCAATGTGGTTTTGCCTATGATGTCGCGTAGCGCCGTTTGCGCGGCCCAACTGACTGCCTGTGCATAATCCTGAACTTCCAACGCGGCCTTTTCCACGTCGTAAACCATCCAGAACAACACCGCGTCCACGTTGACCGGCACTGTGTCGGCGGTCAGGGTTTGCTCCGCCGCGAAGTTGGTGGTGATGATGCGTTGATCCACGTAATTCGAGATCGTGTCAACGAAGGGAATCACCCAAAACAATCCCGGCCCGCGCAACCCAATGTACTTTCCCAGTCGCAGCACCACGGCGCGTTCCCATTGTTTGGCGATTTTTGGCGCTTGTGCCGCGATTCCTCCCAACAATGCCCCGACAATGAGACTGACAGGATTAAAGGTTAGCGCCGTTACCCCCGCTCCCAGCAGCACCGGCAGCAGAAACAACATCGTTGACACGACATTCATTCGTGGCGCATTGGCGGACGGAACGGAGGATTTCGTTTTTGTTAAAGAGGTGAACTCAGGCATGGTCATGCTCCTTTGCCGCTACCGTCGTTTGGCAGCGGCGGACTTGTTACTCAAACTGCTTTCCAATTGCTCTATGACTTCTTCGAGCGAAAACCCAAGCGAATAAGCTTCGGCCAGAATCCGATCAGCCAGCGCACGCAGTTCGCGTTCGCGCGCGCCGCGCATGGCGCGCATCGCCGACGCCGGCTGTCGCGCGCTGACAAACGTGCCAATACCTCGCCGCGTTTCCAACACTCCGACTCGCTCCAGTTCGGCGTAAACCTTCGCCACGGTATTCGCGTTGATCTTCAAATCCACAGCCAATTGCCGCACGGTCGGAAGCTGCTCGCCGATGCGCAAACGGTCGGTGGCAATCGCAAACCGAATCGCCCGCTCAAGCTGCGCGTAAATCGGCGTCGGATCATCTGGATTGATATTGAACCGGTCTTCCATAGCTTCTTCGTGACTTCGTTGCTTGTCATAGTGTACTACGACAATAGTACAAATCCGGTTTCAATAAATTTTGAAGTTCCGGTTGGTCGCCTGCCGAATTCGATGATGGCCAAGTTCGGCCTAGGTCGGTAAAATGACGCCCTCGATATGAAAATAGCAGTTTCAATCCCCGATCCGGTTTTTGCTGCCGTCGAGCAGTTGGCAACGGAGCTAGGTTTGTCCGTTGACGAAATTTTCACTCGTGCCATTACAAATTGGCTGGCTCGACACCAAGAGCCAATGAGTGATGAAGAGGATTGGTGAGACAAACGAAGATTCGGCGGAAAGTGCCGCCCGTCAAACAACTTCTCGGCCTCGCGTAATCAGTTCACGGAGAAATGATGAATCAGGAGTTGAAAGGTCAAATAGAACAGCCGCTGGTTGCAGTGATTATGGGCAGCAAATCCGATTGGGAAACCATGCGGCACGCGGATGAGGCGCTGACCGGTTTCGGCGTCGCGCACGAATGCCGAATTGTTTCCGCGCATCGTACGCCCGCGTGGATGGCGGAGTTTGCCGCCGGCGCGGAAGCGCGCGGCATCGAAGTCATCATTGCCGGTGCGGGCGGTGCGGCGCATTTGCCGGGAATGGTCGCGGCGCAAACTCTGATTCCGGTCTTGGGCGTGCCGGTCGAAAGCCACGCGCTGAAAGGAATGGATTCGCTGCTTTCGATTGTGCAGATGCCGGGCGGGATTCCAGTGGGAACACTGGCCATCGGCAAAGCGGGGGCCACCAATGCCGCGTTGCTAGCCGTGGCGATTCTGGCCAACACGCGCCCCGAACTGCGCGAAAAGCTGCGCCGATTTCGCGAAGAGCAAACTGCCAAAGTACTCAACGACACGTTGGGCTGATTCAAACCTCAATCTTGCGCCCGATGCGCTCGCCGTAACGCACTATGGTTTCGATTCCGGCGGCGGCTTGTCGGGCGATGTCCTCATCCATTTTCACCTTGCCGGGTTGAAACAGCAGAATCACTGTCGAGCCGCCGAATTCAAAGTAGCCTTTTTCTTCGCCGCGCCGAAACTCGCCGCCCGCCGGATGTTGTTGGACGATTTTGCCTACGCCGGTCGCGCCAACATCAATATGGATTACTTCGCCGAAGTTTTGGGTATTCAGCACACAGCTTTCGCGGCGGTTTTCCGTGAAGACGGCTTTCATTCGCCGCAACGAAAGCGGATGCACGCTGCGGTAAAGGCCGTTGATCGTTCGCACAGGCGATTGCCGGCAATCATCCACATAGCTGAAGCGGTGATAATCCACCGGTGCCAGCCGAAAGATAAGGCACAGGCCGCCGTAAAACTTTTTCAAAACTTCGGGTTCAACCGCGCCATCAAGCAATTCAGTCAGCGTGAAGCATTTGGCTTTGACCGGATAGACAGCGTCTTCGCGGATGTCATAAACCGCCAGCCGGCAATCGGCGATGGAAATCAAATGCTTCGGTTCCACGTCAATCGGCCTGGCTTCGGGTTTCAGGCGGCGGATGAAAAACTCGTTGAAGGTTTTGAAAGAGGACAGCGGCTGCTCAAGCTCTTCAATGTTGATTCCGTTGTTTTCAATGAAGGTTTTGATTTTCGCCTGTGATTTCGGGCTGTGTTGCGTGCTGGCGTAAACGTTTGTAGCCCAGCGCCATTTCAGCAAGGCTTCCGTCAGCCAGAAACCCAGCCACGAGCCGTACAAAAACTCCATCAGGCTTTTTTCAAAAACAGTTTCTTCTTCCAGCGTTCCGGTTTGCCGGTTGTATAAAAGAATCGGTTCCATAATTGGTTGAATTAGTATCGCTCTTGGTGACGACTCAAGATAAACGAAAAAAGCGGATGGCGAAATCGGGCGTTTTGGCGGCGGCGGCGGCGCTGTGTAAGATGACTTGCCTGACGAATAAAATCTTATTCAATCCATCAACAGAGCAACGGGGAACCGATGAGCAAAAAAAATTCCACCGCGCCGATTCCGCCCGGCGCGGTGATAGGCGTTTTGGGCAGCGGACAATTAGGCCGGATGTTTGCGATTGCAGCGCGGCGAATGGGCTACCGCGTACATACCTTTTCGCCGGAAACGGACACGCCGACGGGGCAGGTGGCCGACGTGGAAATCAAGGCGCATTACGACGACCTGAACGCCATTCGCGGATTCGCCACGGCGGTGGACGTGGTGACCTTTGAATTTGAAAACGTTCCTTCAGCCACGGCGCAAGCCGCCGCCGAATGCGCGCCTGTGCGTCCGGGCGGCGACGTGCTGCACACAACGCAGCACCGTTTGCGCGAAAAGACTTTCCTGAGCCATCGCGGTTTTCCCGTCACGCCCTTCAAAACCATCAATTCACTCGAAGACTTGCAGGCAGGCCTGGCCGAATTCGGTTACCCGGCAGTGTTGAAAACGGCAGGCTTCGGTTACGACGGCAAAGGCCAAACCAAAATCAAATCTGCGGACGAGGCCGAAGCCGCGCTGGCCCTGACAGGCAGGCAGGAAATGGTGCTGGAAGCTTTCGTTGATTTCGATTGCGAAGTTTCAGTCGTGGCCGCGCGAGGTTTGGACGGTAGCTTTGCGCATTGGGGCGTGATTCGGAATGAGCATCAGAATCACATTCTGGATGTTTCAGTCGCGCCCGCTGCGTTGCCGCCGCATTTGCCGCCGTATCTGATTGATGAAGCTGTCGAGATCGCGCGCGCAGTGCTTGAAGAGCTTCAGGTCGTCGGCGTGCTCTGCGTTGAATTCTTCCTGACACGGCACGGTAAACTGCTGATTAACGAACTTGCGCCGCGCCCGCACAATTCCGGCCATCTGACCTTCGACGCCTGCGTCACCAGCCAGTTTGAACAGCAACTGCGCGCCGTTTGCGGCTTGCCGCTCGGTTCGACCGAATTGCTGCGCCCGGCGGCGATGGCCAATCTGCTCGGCGATTTGTGGCAAAACGGCGAACCGGATTGGGCGGCGTCCTGCGCGTTCCCGGAAGTGAAGCTTCATCTTTATGGCAAGCTCTTGCCAAAACCGGGACGAAAGATGGGGCATCTGACCGCCATGGCCAACTCAGCGGCGGAAGCTTCTCACCTGGTGAAAACGGCTAGAGAAGCTTTGAAGAGGTGAGTTCCCTAAAGATTTGGCGTACGCGCTCCAAATCCTCTGGCGTATCCACGCCAATCGAACGGTGATTAACCTTGACGACCTTGATGCGATAACCATGTTCTAGCGCCCGCAGTTGTTCGAGCAGCTCTGTTTGTTCTAGTGGTGTGGGAGGCAGCTTGGCGTAGCGCAACAAGAAGTCGCGGCGGTAAACATACATTCCCGTGTGTTTGGAATATTGCTGCAACAGTTCCGGCGAGGCGGCAAAGGCGGCTTCCAGAGAACCGTGTCGCTGCACCGACGCGCGTGGAAAGGGAATCGGGTTGCGCGAAAAATACAGCGCGAAGCCTTCCGCGTTGGTGACGACTTTGACGACGTTCGGGTTGAGCAAATCGGCGGCGGATTCAATCGGTTCGGCAGTGGTCGCCATCAGGATGGAATCGTCCGCCAACAACGGCGCAAGCGCGACTTCAATCGTCGCGGGTTCGATCAAGGGTTCGTCGCCTTGCACATTGACGATGATTTCGGCATCGAGCCGAGCCGCGACTTCGGCCAGCCGATCCGTGCCGGTCGTGTGATCCGGCGAAGTCATCATCAGTTCCAAACCGTGGACTTCGTGGCCGTGCGCGGCGACGGCATCGAAAACGCGCTGGTCGTCAGTGGCGATGATGACGCGCTGAATGGTTGCGACTTCGCGAGCGCGTTCAGCTACGCGAACAACCATCGGTTTGCCCGCAATGTCCACAATCGGTTTGCCCGGCAGGCGCGTCGAAGCGTAGCGGGCGGGAATGACGACAACTATGGCAGGGTTCATAAGTTACGCGCCGAAGCAATACAGTTTTCCGTTTTGATCGCCGATCACCACGCGCCCGCCGGCAATTGCCGGAGAGGCGGACAATGCGCCGCCCGCGTTGAATTCCCAAAGCTTCGTGCCTTTGGCCAAATCCAGCACGTAAAAGCGTCCATCGTTCCAGCCGACGTAAACTCTGTTGCCTGCCACCGCCGGCGAAGATTCAACGCGGGCGTTGGTGCGGAACGTCCAGAAGGCTTTGCCAGTGGTCGCGTTCAGGCAATGCACCATTTTGTCGCGCCCGCCGATGATGATTTTGCCGCCCGTCAGCGCCGCCGAGGAATAAAACGGAAACTGCCGCTGCGGATGGGAGTACACCCAGGCCAACCGTTTGGCTTTCAAGCTCAAGTTGACGACTTCGTTGTTGAAATTGCCGAAGTAAAACGATTGCCCGTCCGTCGCCACCGAAGACGCAGTGTTGCCGCCCGCCGGAACCTTGACCACTTCCGCGCCGTCCGTCACGCGCACGCCGTGGAAGATTTCATCGCAACCGGCAAAATACGCCACGCCATTGACCACTGCGGGCGTGCCGTGAACGTAGTTTTCCGTTTTCAATCGCCAGACAGTCTTGCCATCGCGCATCTGGAAGCAATACAAACTGCCGTCATACGAACCGATCAACACTTTGTCGCCGACGATAACCGGCGAAGATTTAATCTCGGCACCGGTTGCATAGGTCCAGACGCCTTTGCCGGTCGCGGCATTGACAGCGTGAAAGACGCCCGCTTGATCGCCGACGAAAACCATTCCGCCACCGACCGCCGGCGAAGATTCCAAGACCATGTCCTTGGTTTTGTATTTCCACTTCAGCTTGCCGTCCCACAAACCCACGGCCAACAACTCGCCCGTGCTGGCACCGACATAAACCGTGCCGTCGGCAATCGCCGCTGAAGATTCAATGGATTCCTTCGCATCGTAAGTCCACAGCAATTTCAAATTGTCCGGCACGGTCGAAGGCGAAATGCCTGTCAGCGTGGAGTTGGCGCGAAACTGCGGCCAGGTGTCGGCGGTTTGCGAATGCGAAACCGACGAAAAGAAAAGAAAGGAAAAAATCAGAAGTGAAAAGGAAAGACGTTTCAAACTCATAAAGCTTTTTCGTAGACCTCCATTGCTCCTTGAAAACTCCAGTCGCGCGGATTGAAACCGCCCGTCCATTGTTTGGCGGCTTCTTCCGCCAGTTTTGGGAAATCCGATTTTGAAATTCCGGCGGCCAGCAAACTGCTGGGCAAGCCGCCCGCGTTGCGCAATTGTTCCAAACGTTGCGCCAGTGCTTCAACCGCTTCGGCTTCGCCCGCATCGTCCGCGACCAAACTGGCGATGCGCGCAAGTTGCTTGTATCGAGCGCCGACGGCATCTTTATTCCAGCGAACGACGTGCGGCAGCATCAAGCCGATGGCTACGCCGTGCGTCGTGCCGTAGTTTTTGGTCAGCGGATTGGCGCAGGCGTGCGTTGCGCCAAGCATAGAATTTTCAATTGCCAGTCCTGCGTAATGCGCGCCCAGCAACATTGCGCCGCGCGCGTCCAGATCGTTCGGCGTCGCCAGCACTCGCTCGTAATTCGCTTCCAGCAAGCGCCAGGCTTCGCGGGCATACAAGTCTGAAATCGGATTGCGCCGTTTGGTGACGAAAGATTCCACGGCGTGCGAAATGGCGTCATAGCCGCTGACGGCGGTCAGTTCGGCGGGCATGGTCAGAGTCAATCGCGGATCGAGCAAGGCTGCGCGAAAAGCCGCCTGCCGGTCGCCACAAGCCATTTTGACGTATGTTTCCGCGTCGGAAATCAGCGCGTAACTTTGCGCGTCGCTGCCCGTGCCGGCGGTGGTCGGCACGCAAAGCATCGGCAGCATAGGTTTATCGGCGACGGCGGAAAGCTTGTCGTGTCCCCAGTAATCGCGCATTTCGCCGCCGCCGGTCAGCACGAAGTTGATGCCTTTGGCGCAATCCATCGAACTGCCGCCGCCCAGCGCAATGATCGAATCAACCTTTGTTGAAGTGGCAAAAGCGCGTCCGGCTTCGACCATGTTGGTATTGGGGTTTTCGCCGAAATCATGGAAGGAGAAAACTTCAATGTTGGCAGCAGTCAGCAGCGCCGTGGCTTCGTCAACATAACCGCAACCGAGCATCCCGTTGTCGGCGACCAGCAGCGTGCGATTGAAATCGAGTTCGCGCGCGACCTGGCCCAGGCGTTCAAACGCGCCCAAACCGAAAATCACGCGCGTGCGTGCGTAAAAATCAAAAGATTCCATTGGGTTCAATCGTTCAGGCAAAATCAATTTCCACGAAGTTCAGCTTGACTGTCGCTGTCTCACAAGCCCTGCGCAAGGCCGCGTGATAAGGCGCAAGCTTTTCGTCTTTCGCGACGGGCAAAGTGAAAAACAGGATTTGCGTAATGCCTTGTTCCGCGATCTGCGCGGCCAGACGATGCGCGTGCGTTTCGACTTCGTCAGTCAGCAGTAAATGATCGTAATCAGGAATCGGCGCGCTTGGTTCCAGCAATCCGAATTCGCCGGAAAGAATGACGAAGCCGCAACCGCAGGTGAGTGCCGCCCCGTAAATTCGCGCGATGCGGTCGCTGCGATAACGCCGTATGGCCGGCAGCAAGGCGTCGGCGGTGTCTTTCTCCGCTGAACAGTAAGTGCAAAATACAGTCATTGAAATCACTTCGTTTTGCGCAGCGCGAATTTCAGCCCAGACCACGTGGCGTCAATCGCGCAGACTTTGTAATCCACCAAGCCGTTGGCCAGGCCGGTTTCGCGCACGATGTTTTGCGTTAAATCCGTGGCCAATCCTGAAGTCTGTTTCGGCCACGCCAGCCAGATGCCGCCCGTGCCGGTCAGCGCGCGCATATCCTGGATGCGGTCTTCCAGTTCGATCCGCCTGCGCAGAAACCACAAGATCAAATCCACCTTGCCGGTGCCGTCCGTGTTTAGCTTCGCGCCCGCGGGCAATTCGCCGAGCGTTTGGGCGAAGTCTTTTGGCGCATTGACCAGCAAGACAGTCGCGTTCGGTTTGATGCCGAGTTTTTTCGGCAGCGGCGTGCCGGAATAGCCGGCCAGATTCGATTCCGGCTTGACTGGATTGGCGGGCGGATTGGCGATGGCGCTTTTCAACGAACTGCGAATCCTGCTCCAGGTAGTGAACGTCGCGTCGGGCAAAAGCTGTTTGATGCGCTGGACGCTTTCCGGCGCGCCTTCGACAAAGACCAGCGGCACGGCGCGTGTGGCTTTGTAACCGCGCAATCCCGTGCCGATTTCCATGCCGTGCGAAGGGCGTCGCGACAGATCAACGACGAAAGCGTCGGGCGGATTGTTTTTCAACGCGCGATAACCGTCGCCGTCCAGTTCGCTGTATTCGACTTCGTACCCGGCGGCGCGCAAGGTTTCGCATCGCGCCGCCGCCTCTTCCGCGTCCCAATGAATCAGACGAATACGAAACATTCTTTTCTCCTCCAAGAGGTCAGGCCGAACAGGCGGGCGCAGCGCCTGCGCTTTCGATGGCAAATCCGGCGTTCACCCAAGCGCCGGTGCCGCCGATGACGTTATACAGTTCGCGAAATCCGTGTTGTTCCAGAATGCTCGCGCCCGCGCTGGAACGATAGCCGCCCGCGCAAATCACCGCCGTCGGACGCGACGGGTCAAGCGCGGCCGGATGTTCTTTCAAATGCGACAGCGGCGCATTGACTGCCGATGGTGCGTGGCCGCCGTTGAATTCAGCGGGACGACGCACGTCAATCAACTGAAACGCGCGGCCTTCCTCCAGCCAGTCTTTCAATTCGTTGACGGTGATTTGTGTGACGGCGGCCGTCTCGAATCCGGCTTCGTGCCAGGCCAGCACGCCGCCGTGCAAAAAGCCTTTCAGGTTTTCGTGGCCGACGCGCGCCAATCGTAGCGCGGCTTCTTCGACCTGCGCCGAATCATCGGCCACGATCACGATCGGCGCGCCAATTGGAATCAACATTCCCGCCCACGAAGCGAACTGCCCGCCCAAGCCAATGTTCAGCGAACCCGGCACGTGTCCCGCGCCGAAGCTTTCAGCATCGCGAACATCCAGCACGACCGCGCCGCCTTCCGCCAGCGTGCGCGCTTTGGCCGGCGTCAGAACGGAGAGCGCCGCCGCGTCAGGCAGTGTGGATGCGCCGCTGCGATTGATTTCAGCATCTTTTGGGAAATAGGCGGGCGCTTCCGGCAAATCCGTCGTCATCATTTTGACGAAGGCTTCTTTGGCCATCGGCTGCAAAGCGTAATTGAAACGGCGCTGTTGGCCGATGGTCGAGGACGTTTCCTTGGACATTTTCTTGCCGCACAAACTGCCCGCGCCGTGCGCCGGATAAACTTCCACGGCGTCATCCAGCGTCAGCAGCTTTTCGTGCAAACTGTCATACATCATCGCGGCCATTTGTTCCGGCGTGAATCCTTTCGAGCCGACCAGATCAGGCCGTCCGACATCGCCGATAAACAGCGTGTCGCCGGTCAGCACTTTCACCGGCGCGCCGTTTTCGATCACCAACACGGAAATGCTTTCGGGCGTGTGCCCGGGCGTTTCCAGCACGCGCAGCCGCAACCGACCGACCTGTAATTCGTCGCCGTCCTTTGCCGCGCGATGCGGAAACTGCGCGCCCGCTCTCCAACCGAAGACAATCTCCGCCCCGGCGCGCTTGGCCAGTTCGCGATGGCCGCTGACGAAATCCGCGTGCAAATGCGTTTCGATGACATACTTGATTTGCAACTCTTGCGCGGCGGCTTCGTCCAGGTATTGCTTTATGTCCCGCTGCGGATCCACCACCACGGCCTCTCCTTCCGAACCGATCAAGTAAGAAGCGTGCGCCAGACAACCCAGGTAAAACTGTTTGAAATACATTTCGCCTCCTTGAACGAGCAACTACAGATTGAGCAAGCGGCGCAGGTTGCCGCCCAAAATCGCTTGTGCCTGTTCTCCACTGACGCCTATTTCAACGAGCGCATTGACCTGCGCTTGAAAAATGTCGGCGTGCCAGCCGCGCGGAAAAAACGACGAATCCGTGCCGAACAGCAAGCGTTCGTGTCCGACCACGGCCAGCGCGCGTTTGAACACCGTCGCTAAATCCAAAGGCGAAGCTTCATAACTCATCCACTTGTTGCTGCTCGAAGTATCAATGAAAACATTGGGGCACAGATCGGCCAGCATCATTGTTTCGCGAAACATCCCCGCGCCGAAATGCGGAATGATGAAGTTCGTCGCGGGGAATTCGGCGGCGAGTTTGTAAATGTCGAGCGGGTTCGACCGCCGCATATCGAAAGGCGATTTCAAACCCAGTTTCTTTCGCACACCGACAGACAGCGCGCCGCAATGAACAAACACCGCCGTGCCGGGATGCTCGGCGGCCAGCGCCGCGACTATCCGCGCGCCTTCGCATTCGGCGACGGAGTATTGATGCATGGCCGGAAACAGGCAGACCACGCGCAAGCGCAGTTCATCGAACGCGCGTCGTGTTCGCTCTTCCACGTCCGGCTTGGTCGGGTCGAGCATGAACGCGCCCGTGAAGCGGTCAGGAAAGGCGGCGACGGCGGTGGCGACGGAAACTTCATCGGTGGGGACACTGGCAATTAACATCGCGGCGGAAACGGCGTGCATATCCAGTTCCGCTTTCCACACCGCGCCCAGATTCTCCGGTTGAGGCGAAGGCATCACCCAGCCGGTCAGTTCGACCACGCGGGTGATTGGATTCGGGTCCTGGCTGAGCGCGGGCGATTGCCCAATCAGCGTTTGGAAAAAGTTGTGCGAGAAGAAATGACAGTGCGCGTCGCGAACTTCGATCTCTCCGAAAGGTGTGATCCTGGTCATAAAAGTTCTCCGGCAATGATTTGGTGCTATGGAACAGATACTTATTCACCGCCGGAAAGATTTCAACCGTTCGTCGAAAGACTTTATTGCGCGAACTGTCTGTTTGCCAAAACAGGGTTCGGTGGCTAAGATTCCCGCTTCGCAAATGACCGACAGAGACGACCATGACCAGGATGCCGATGATGCAAGGCTGCGACGGCGATTTCAGCGCAACACTTATTTATTCATTCTGCTTGCGTTGGTCGCCGCGTTGATCTGGTCGGGACGACCAATGGGATTGGGCGTGTTGATCGGCGGCGCATTGAGCCTTTACAACAAACGCTGGCTGGAAGGCAGTTTGCGCGCGATGTTGAACCACGCTGTCGCGCGAGAAACCGGTCGCGTTCCGCCTTACACCGTCTCCAAATTCATTTTGCGCTATTTTGTCATCGCCCTGGTCATCGGGCTGGCGGTTTGGACAAAGCGAGTTCATCCGCTGGGAATCGGCATCGGCTTCGCGGCCATTGTCGGCGCGACGATGATGGAAACAGGCTATCAGCTTTATCTGGCCTATACCTCGAATCAAAATTCATCGCAGGAATAATCGCGTTTATGTTTTTACTGAACCTGTTGCAAGAACACGGACAGCCGGCAGCGGAACACGGTGCCGCCGGCGCTGAACATACAGCCGAAGCCTCGGCGCATCACGTTCCCTGGCTGGTTGAAAAAATCAATCACTCGGCGCTGGGCGAAGCGGTTTTCAATCTGCAATCGTCCATCATGCCGCCGATTTATAAGGCACTGGCACTTGTTTTCGGCCCTCACTGGCCGGGCGAAGGCAAAAC
>CAZRXE010001151.1:0-8298 GCA_964603695.1 uncultured Heliomicrobium sp. | reverse complement strand
GTGCGGTCGGCAATTTCAATTCCTGTGGCAGGCCGGTGAAAGATTCCAACGCTTCGATGACTTTTTCGACCGTGGCTTTTTTCTTCAGTTTGACGCGCACGGATTCCAGATGGCCGTCCTGCACGGCGACGCGGTTGCATTGCGCGCTGACCAAAAACGGCGCGGGCGTCAGTTTGGTTTTCGAGCCTTTGCCGAGAATCTTTTGCGGTTCTTCTTCGACCTTTTCTTCTTCGCCGCCGATGTGCGGAATGACGTTGTCCAGAATGTCCATCGAAGCCACGCCGGGATAACCCGCGCCGGAAATCGCCTGCATCGAAGTCATCATCACGGCTTCCAGGCCGAAAGCTTTTTGCAGCGGTGCCAGCGCCATCACCAAGCCAATCGTCGTGCAATTCGGATTGGTGACGATGTACCCGGTCGTGAAGCCGCGTTTTTTCCGTTGATAGGGAATGATGTCCAGGTGATCGGGATTGATTTCCGGCACGATCAGCGGCACGTCCGCGTGCATGCGAAACGCCGATGAATTGCTGATGACCGGAATGCCGGCGGCGGCAAACGAACCTTCGGATTCCAGCGCGATGTCGCCGGGCAGGCTGGCGATGATGATGTCGCAATCAATTCGCGGTTTGTCGGCTTCGACCTTCGACGGATACAAAACCATGTCTTTGACGGTTTCAGGCATTTCAAAGGGCAGCTTCCATTTGCACACATCGGCGAAGCGTTTTCCTTCCGAACGGTCGGAAGCGGCCACGGCGGTTACCTCGAAATAAGGGTGATTGCGCAGCATGTGAATCAATCGTTGGCCGACCGTTCCGGTCGCGCCCAAAATGCCTACACGTCTCTTTGCTGTCATTTTCGTGAATACCTTTAGAATTTGGGTTGGATTTTCGTTCGGCGAGTGTTTGGACAATGGAAGCCCCGCGAAGATTTGTACGCTCGCGGGGCCAGGAGGAACTCAGTACGAACGAAGCGAGATGGTAGGGGCTGGATTGGATGCTGTCAAGAAAACGCTCCGTTCGGCAATGGTCGGTGCGCCGGCCAGAGATCAAGCGTTTTTAGCCTTTGACCAGTTCCTTTGCTTCGCGCTGATTGCTGCGTGAAACAGGTAGTTTCAGGCTGTTGGACAATTCCACTGAGACTTCGCCTTGCGCGGAACGCGCAAGCGCCACAATCGCCGATGCCCGAACAATGTTATTCCGGTGCAATTGCCGGAACTGCTGCCGATCGAGTCTTTCGGCCAATTTGCTCAGCGACAAGTCGCAAATCCCTTCGCAGGAGTTGTTTGTTTGGTCGGCGAAGTAAACACAGGTGTAATGATCGCGGCTGACGAAACAGAAAATCTCTTCGGTTGCGACCACGCGCCAGCGGTTGCCTTGTTTGACGGTCAGCTTGGTGAGGTAGGTTTTATTGCCTGTTCGCGCGGCCAATTGCGCTTCCAGAGCGCGCAAACGCTCTTCGTTGGCGGTGCGTTCCAGCGCACGCGCCAGCGCCTGATGCAGTCGCTCGGCGGTGAAGGGTTTGAGCAGGTAATCGCAGGCGTGTTCTTCAAAAGCGCGGATGGCGAATTGGTCGTAGGCGGTTTGAAAGATGACGTGAAACGGGCGCTCGCCGAATTGCTGCAAGACTTCCAAGCCGTTCAACCCCGGCATTTCTATGTCCAGAAACAGAACGTCGGGATGGAAAGAACGGATCAATTCAACGGCGCGCAATCCGCTGTCGGCTTCTTCGAGGATAAATTCCCGGTTGAACTGCCGCACGTAACGAACCACGCGTTGCCGCGCCAAGTCTTCATCATCAACCACCAGAATCCGCATTATTTTTCGTATCCGAATCGCCACCAGTCTGAATCCGCAATCAGGGTTCCGTTTTGCCGCATCGCCTGCACCCGCCAGCGTATCGGATACGGTCCCGGCATCTCCAACTGATGGCTTGTGCCGTGAACGGGGACCTTGCCGTAAAGAACCCAATCAGTCGAGGTGACTGAGGAATAGCGCACTTCCAAAAAATAATGGTCGGCACCGGGAATGGATTCCCAACTAAATCGAATGTTGCGCTGTTTTTCCTTGAAAAGTTGTCTTGGATAAGGTGACAACAGAACAACTTGGTTGGATGATTTCGGGGAACCCGGCTTTGAAGTTTGCGGGCCAAACGAGTAAGTGACCGATTGTGTCACGCAAATCCGGCGGTCGTTTTTCCAGGCAGGAATGAATTTGATTTTTTCGGCGGCCTTTCGCGCGCTATCCGCATACGCACGACCCGGACTTTTCTCCACGTCAATCGGGCCGATTGTGCCGTCGGCAAGAAAGGTCACGGAAAGTTCGACGGTCTCATTGACAGCTGGCGCGGGATCATAAGGTGCCGGAATTACCGTCAACATGGCGCGAACGGCGTCCGTCGCTGCGGGACAAGAGACTGACTGCGGGTTGGGTATGGGAGAAGCCCGGAAGCGACGAACATTCGTGATGTCGTGCAGGTAAAGAAACCGTTCTTCCGAACCCAGACAAAAATAGACGCGCCAATTGTCTTCAGTCAGAAACGGATGCTGCTGTAGAACGCTGTTGGAGTTGCGCAACCGAAACTCAACTTGGGAATCAGTCGGATTCAGGCAGCGATCTTTGAGGGCGAGGGGCGGAGGAATACAAGACCTGATAGCCTCAATCCAGATCAAATTTCCGGGACAAACATTGGCCTCTTTCGGCGGTGCCGGTGGTGG
The DNA here is from genome assembly GCA_964603695.1 of uncultured Heliomicrobium sp. GTDB lineage: Bacteria > Acidobacteriota > Blastocatellia > RBC074 > RBC074 > RBC074. Next base: position 5,585 of record CAZRXE010001151.1, on the reverse strand, counting down.
ATTTCTTTGCTTTCGAGCCGCAGTTCTTCTTCTGCACGGACAGCCGCCGCCGGAAGACTTAGCGGAAAAGGTTTTGACGGATAACGTCGCGGAATTTCTTGAGTCCTCGGCCAGGGCTGAAGTTGAGAAGACCAGTGCCAGAAACATCACTGCACCAAAAAGTATTAATCCCTTCATGACTGAGACCTCTCTTCCTGAAAATGCGCGCCAGCTTGCCGGCGGGTTGCATCAGTTTGACTGCTTTGTGATTTGAGTGGGGCGCGGAAAACGCGCCGCTTGATTAAAGGCGGCGCATCATAGCTTTCTCGCGGAAGAATGTTCAACCGCGCGAAGTAATTTCAAAGTTTTCGCCGGAAAAGTGAAAACCTGCCTCAGTGCGTCCCCGCGCATCGGTTCGGAGGGCGAAACCGTGCGCATTGCCGTACAGTCTGTCGAGCCGCGCTTTGGTGTTGGCAATGCCTGTCCCGGCTTGCCGATGCGGCGAAAGCGGCGCGCCAGTATTGCTTATTTGCGCGCGATAACCGTCGTCTTCGCGAGCAATCTCAACACACACACTGCCGCCTTCCAGCGCCGGCGCGATGCCGTGTTTGACGGCGTTTTCCACCAGCGTTTGCAGCATCAAACTCGGCAGGAAGATTTCGCCCGAGTTTTCCGGTGCGTGAATTTCAAACCGCAGCCGTTTGCCGAATCGCAACTGCTCCAGTTCCAGATAAGCCCGCACGATTTCCAACTCCGACGCCAGCGAAGAGGTTTTCACGCCGGAATTGGCCAGAATCCGGCGGTACAAATCGGAGAGTTTGTAAGTCGTTTCGGCGGCGTTTTTCTGCCCGGATTCGATCAACTCGGCCAGACTGTTCAAGGCGTTGAAGAGAAAATGAGGCCGCATCTGCTGTTCCAACACATGCAAACTCGATTCGGCGGATTCGGCGCGCAAGGCTAAAGCGTCTTCTTTGGCTTGTTTGTAGGCGAAGAACAGCGTGAACGCAGTGGCCACGCTGCCGCTGAAAATCAGCAGCGGCAAAAACTCCGGCATCTTTTCCGGCTGGCCGAACAAAGAGCTTCGAACCAAGGAAACCAGCCACATTCCCAGCACCGTGCCGAAGCTTCCCAGCAGCGCCTGTACAGGCAACGGTGGCTGATAAAACCTGCCCGTGCGAATCAAAATCCAGGTCAGAGCAGCATAAATCAGGCTGAACCACACAAGAATCACCACGCTGATGACCGTTCCGTAAATCAATGAAGAAATCAGTCCCAGCCATACGCCGCCGTTTTCGCGCCAAAAAGAAAGATTGAGCAGAAAAGGAAGCAGTGCGATTGCGGGTGCCAGAAAGCTGTAGCGCAAGTATCGCCGCATTTCTTTGCCGTAACGTTGCCAGTGTGGATTCATCGCGGCGGATTGTGGCAAAGCGTTCGGCGTCTGCCAATCGAACCGCTCGCCGTTCAGTCAGAAAAAACTACCGTTTGGAAGATGCTCCGCACGCCTTTTCGTCGCCCGTCGTAAAGTCCCGACAGCGGCAGTTTCATCATTCGATAGGAGGAAATCTTGGGCATGGAGAATCAACAAAAGTTTCGACAGGCAAATGCCGTTGCGCAGGCGCTGCGCGTGATCGGTATTTTGTTTTTCGTGGCAATGGCTTTTCAGGTTCTGACCTGGAAATACGCGATGTTCGGCGGTGTCGCCTGCTTCATCCTTGCGCCAGCCGTTAGGCGCATTCTCATTGGACAATCATAAAAGGAGACTTGCATGAAAAAACGGATGCTCTTAATTGTTCTTTTGCTGATGTTCGCAACGGCGTCGGCGCAATCGCCTGGAACCGGTTCGTCTGAGGAAATGAAAAAGCTGGCCTTTCTGGCTGGCGATTGGCGCGGCGAAGGCTGGATTGAAATGGGGCCCGGCAAACGCAGCATGTTCATACAAACCGAAACCGTGCAAAGCAAATTGAACGGTACGGTGCTTATCGTTGAAGGGCTGGGCAAAGGCAAGATCGGAGGCACCGGCGAAGAAGGCGTCATTCACAACGCGCTGGCGGTTATTTCTTATGACTCCGCCGCCAAAAAACATCAGTTTCGCGCCTTTCGCGCTGACGGCAATTACATTGACGCCACGGCCACGGTCGGCGACAAACAATTGGTTTGGGGATTCCGCGACCCGCAGCGCGGAACCGAAATCCGCTACACCATCAAACTCACCGACGTCGGGCAATGGCGCGAAGTCGGCGAGTTTTCGATGGACGGCAAACAGTGGCGTCAGTTTTTTGAAATGACGCTGCAACGCGCAAAGTAGTTCAGGAAGCGATGGGCGGCTGATTCGGATCAAACAACAGCGGGCAGCAACGGAAAGAATTGGCCGCTCATTTTCTCGCCCTTCGGAATCGCCGACACGCCTGCCAGCGGCGGCTGGTCGGAAGCGGACATCACGCCATCGCGAAAGACATTGATGACGGTCGCCCGCCGTGGCTGCGAAGTCGTGTTGGCGTAAGAACCGTGAATCAGCCGCGCGTGGTGAAATGAACACTCGCCTTTTTTCAGTTCGATGGCGACCGGTTTGAATAGAGCTTTTTGCTCGTCGGTCAGCACGGTTTGAACGGCGTTCATATCGCCGGTCAAACCGGTGATCGGCAAATCCGGCCACAGATGACTGCCCGGCACGTAATGCACGCAGCCGTTGTCGCGTGTCGAATCGTCCAGACCGATCCAGCAGGTCAGATGTTGCAAAGGCGTGGTTCGCGTCCAGTAAGAATAATCCTGATGCCACGCCACCACGCCGCCGTGATGCGCGGGTTTGCAGAACAATTGATCGTGCCAGAAGCGCACCGCGCCGCCCAACAATTGCGACGCCGCAACCACGAACGCCGGATGCCACAAAATGTCGTGAAAGCCCGGCTGAATGCGCCAAGCGCCCAGCGCGTGAAACAGGACTTTCGCCGGATCAAGCGATTCGTTCGAGTGGTATTCGTAAAACAGTTCGTGGCTTTCGCCGCCGGGCGTCATCAAGTCCTGCAACTGCGCGCGCAGTTTTTCCACCTGCGCATCGTCCAAAATCCGTATGCCCGCCAGATAGCCGTTTTCGTTGAAAAATTGAATCTGTTCCTCGCTCAGCCGATATTGCGCCCATTCTTCGGCGCTGCGGGGCAGGGAAAACAGGTTGCTGATCGGTTGGTGGTGAAGAGACAAATCTTGGGACAAGGGAATTCTCCTGAAGTTCAGTTCGGTTGCGCTGAAGCGTAAACCAGCTTGAAACGTTCGCGCGGATCAAAGGCTTCGGCAATCGCTTGCTCCGGCTTGTCAATGCGCGCCACCCAGGCATGTCCGTCCGTGGACGCTTCATCGCGGCTGACGCCGAAACAAATTCTGACCGGAATGCCGTAACCGTTCAGCAAACGATACGCGATCAAAGACTGCTGCACGCATCGGCCCCACGCGAACGGAACGTTGACGGCGAAGCCGGCAAAGCGCACGACCTTTTCCGCGCTGGAAATCCGCCAGCCGGGTTGCGGCGGCAAATAGAGTTTGTCCACCACGCCCAGCGCCTCGGCGAAATGCGGCGAAGGCGTGTTTTCCGGCAGCATCCGCCTGACCAGCCGCGCCGCTTGCAGCGTGCGCGCCAGCAACAAGTAGCTTTCCCAGGCGAACGCGTATTTGTAAAACTTCAGCAGCTGTTTCATCTCGTACTCCGGATCAGCGCGGCGCGCCGTGCTGATTCGTTTGTCGCAGCGCCTCATACAAAACGATGCCGACCGAGTTCGCCAGATTCAGCGAACGAATCTTTGGGTTCGGCATCGGGATGCGCAGACAGCGTTCCCAATTCGCCTGCAGCAACTCTTCCGGCAGACCGAGCGTTTCGCGTCCAAAGACCAGGCAATCATTCGGTTGATATTGCCAGTCGGTGTAAAGCCGTTCGGCCTTCGTTTCGATGTACAAAAAGCGGCAGTGCGGCAAGGCTTCGTATAAAGCCTGGATGTTGCGGTGATGGTGGATTTCCACATCGTCCCAGTAATCCAGCCCGGCGCGGCGGACGGCTTTTTCGTCGGTGCGAAAGCCGAGTTTGCCGACCAGATGCAGCGCCGTGAAGGTTGCGCCGCACAGCCGCGCGATGTTGCCTGTGTTCGGCGGAATCTCCGGCTCAATCAAGGCGACGTGTAGTTTTGAGGATGATTCCATCTTCAAGCCTCGAAAAACTCCCGTAACGCCCGGTTTACGTCATCCGCCCTTTCGATGAAAAACAGATGACCGGCGTCGGGAAACTCAATCAGCCGCGCGCCGGGAATTCGTTCGGCGATGATGTTGGAATTTCCGGGCGGAATCAGCACGTCATCCGCGCCGGTCAGAACCAGCGTCGGCGCGGTCAGTTGCGGCAATCGGTCAAAAGCGTCGAAAGCATAAACCGCGCCGAGTTGCCGCAGGTAAGCAGGCAGGCGCTGTCGGTTGTCCACAAACAGCGGGATGAGCGATTCGATCAATTGCGGATTGTACTGTTGCGTGTGCGGCGAGTAATTGATTGGTGTGCAATCGCGGACGACTTGTTCGCGCGGTTTGCCGGGCAGGCTTTTGAAAATTTCCGTCACCCAGGCGGGCGAAGGCACGCAGTGTTTGACGCCGCAATGCGTGCAACCCAGTACGAGCTTGCGCACGCGCGCCGGATGGCGAAGCGCGAATTCCTGCGCGATCATCCCGCCCATCGAAATGCCGAAGACGAACGCCGATTCAATGCCGAGCGCATCCAACAGACCCGCCGCGTCATCCGCCATTTGCCCAAGCGAATAGGCTTCGTCCGGCTGGTCGCTTTCGCCCACGCCGCGATTGTCGAAGCTGATGACTTGATAGTGCGGCGACAACGCTTCGATCTGAAACTTCCAGCCATTGCCTCTGCCGGCCAAACCATAGATCAACAGCAATGGCTCGCCATTGCCATGACATTCATAGTGCAGGTTAATGTCGTTGAGTCGAATTTTGGGCAAGCTTCTTTACTGTATGTAGTCAAGCAAATGTTTATCAGAATTTAGAACCAAGAAACGGCTGTTGCCATTGGCTTTCGGCATTCTTTGTCCTGATTTTCTTTTGCACGAGTACTTAACTGTAATTGAAATTTCAGGCGTTCGACCAGGTCTTGATGTGAGTTTCAGCGATTAAAGGCACTCAGTCGCAATGATCACCTATAGCCCAAATCCACAACCATGGATTTGGGCTATAACCCGGAACAAATTGACTCAAATGACCATTGATTTTTCGATTTCTGCAAGTTTGTAGCGGGCTAGCGCCAGATTAGACTTTGTCCTGTCAAGAACCAGATAGACGAACAGTCCATCGTTTTTATCAAGTAGCCTGATTAAGTGATACTCGCTTTGCAGGGAAATCAAAATATCCTCAATGTGATCTTTGAGGCCAAGATTTTTAATGGTGTTGAGCTTGGCTCGTATGACTTCGGAATTGTTGGCAACTGCCAATTCCAGGTTGATCGAAGAATTTCTAGCCTCAGAGCCTAAAGTCATTCCGCTTCTGTAATCGCCCAATGCCACACCTTTCGCGCCTTCGATCTCGAGGGCAGATGGTAAAACTACCAGTAAATTTCCAGCCATAATAAAGAT
>CAZRXE010001150.1:0-2754 GCA_964603695.1 uncultured Heliomicrobium sp. | reverse complement strand
CGCGCCGCCGTTCGCGCCGCCCGAAGCCTGTTGAACAAGCAAGTATTGGCCCGGTGCAAGCGTTCCGCTCAGGTCAGTCTTTTGCCACGAAGAGCCTGCCGATGAGGTGTACTGCACAGACCAGTTCGACATATCTACCGGAGCAGCGCTGCGATTGAAGAGTTCGATGAAGTCGTGCGTGAAAGTCGCGCCACTGTTGCCGCCGCCGCCGTAAATCTGGCTCAGCACGACATTGCCCGGCGGCGCTGGCGCTTGCACGGTTAAATTGATCGTCAAATTGCTGCCACGCGATTGCGCGTCGCTGATTGTCACGGGAATGGTTTTCGCACCAGTGATTGTTGTCGGTTCCACCAACGGCTGAAACGAAAACACGTTATCGTTCGGCGTCACATCGCCGTTCGTGCCGTTGTCGAAAAAGGGCTGTGAAGTTGCGCCGCCGATGGCGGTTATATTGGCCGTTACGATAATCCCGGTGCTGACTGGATTGGTTCCGGGTGTAATGGTAACGGTCAGCAACACTGTGTTGCCGGCGGTGACCGGATTGGGATTCGCCGCGCCGATGCCCGTTGGATTGGTCGGCGCGCCGCAAATGATTGCTGAAGAAGCAGTGTTGCGCGGCGTCGGCGCACTAGCGGTGAAATCCGCGTTGTTGTTGTCGGTTTCGGTGCAACCGTTCGACGCGCGCAAAGCCGCCGTGGTCGCGCTCAAAGTCGGCGTGGTTCCTGCGCCTTCAAAACAATTTGCCGCCGTGCCGTATCCGACCAGATCAACCACTGTCGCGCCCGAAGGACAAGACGTGCCGCTGGCAATCAATGTGTTGTTGTTGGTCAGCACGACTTTGCCCGCCGTCGCCGCCATCGCAATTGTTCCTGTCACATCCGGCGTTGGAAGCGCAGCACCGCTCGCGCCACCGGAAGCTTGTTGGATCAACAGATATTGTCCTGGCGCAAGGGTGCCGCTCAAATCAGTCTTCTGCCAGGTTGTGCCGGTCGAAGAAGCATATTGAATGGCCCAACCGCCGACGTTGACCGCCGCATTGCCGCGATTGAACAGTTCGATGAAATCGTTTTGAAACGTCGCGCCGCTGTTGCCGCCGCCGCCGTAAACCTGACTGATGACGACATTCGGCGAAAGGTAACCTTGAACGGGAACAGGCGAAACAAGCCGACTGAGCGCAACAATCGCTGCCGCAGCAATCAAAATTGTGATGAGCCAACGCCGATTGTTGCCCGCAAATTGAGAAAGAGTCGAACGCATAGGTGTGACCTCCAAGCTGAGTTGGAAGACAAGCTCTTGGGGTGGCGAGAGAGGCTGTCTTATCGTTTGAAGTTAACTTCTGTTTCGTTTTGCTTGATGCCGGTTGCTGAACAACGGCGGGGAGTCTATCTCGGTGGGTTTACGCGGTCAATTTCACAGCATCCACCAAGAATAAAAAAATAGGGCTGGCAATTGCTTGCCAGCCCATCGAAATAACCTAACCTCACCCCTCGGAAGGAACTACAAAGTAGGAACCACTACAGGAAAATTACTCTTTCTCGATTCGGAGATTGTTCTTCACCGAGAACACTCCGGGAATTCCGTTCGCCGCGATGAAGGCGCGTGTTGAATCGCTTTTGTTGAGCACCACGCCTTCGAGCGTCACATTGCCGTTTTTGACGATGATATGAATCGGCGGCACGGCTTGCAGCGCCAAGCGATCCAACCCCGGCTGACGGTAAATCGCACGATACGTCGCCAACCGAATTCGATCATCGAAGTTCGACAACGGCAGCACCTCAATCTTGTTGACTACTTCTTCAACTCCCGTCACGCGTTCGACCACGCGCTTCGCATCGCTGCGCAAAGTCGGGCGCGAAACCTGCCCCATCAAAATCACCTTGCCGTCTTCGTAATTAAAGCTCAGGTTGTCAAACACGCCGTAGAACGGAAGCGTCACCAACTCCTTGCGAATCTTCTTGACCGTCTTTTCATACTGCTCGGCTTCATTCGTCGCCGGAGTCTTGGGATTCGCCGCCACCGGCATTACTGCCATCGTCACTGCCAGAACCGCTGTTGCAAATATCTTTTTCATTTTGTCTCCTCCTCTTTGCTTGCTGAGAAACAACTATTGTTTCTCGTGTTTTCATCATCTCATTGCGTCGTCTTCGATGTGACCCTACGGGAGGTGGTTGTTCAATAGTTTTACGAAAAGCAGTAAATTCTGGTCGCTGTTACCTGAGTCACAACCAGACTGAGAAAGCGTTAAACAAGCGAGGTGACTTGCTCCGCGCCTTAGTCACGGCTCAGAATCGGCGGGCAATCATCTCAATCGAATCAATCGAAATCGTCAAAACTAAAATGTCCCTCTACCTTGTTTCCACGCCCATCGGCAATCTCGAAGACATCGCGCTGCGCGCGCTGCGCGTGTTAAAGGAAGTTAGTTTGATCGCCTGCGAAGACACTCGACACACGCGGCGATTGCTGGATCATTTCGGCATCAACAAACCAACCCTCAGCTATCACGAACACAACGAGCAAGCGCGCGCTGCGGAACTCGTTCAACGAATGCTCGGTGGCGAGTCCGTGGCAATCGTGACTGACGCGGGAACGCCGGGCATTTCCGATCCGGCATATCGGATCGTTACAGCGGCAATCGAAAAAGGCATCACCGTAGTTCCCATTCCCGGCGCAACAGCATTGATCGCTGGCTTGACGGCTTCGGGCTTGCCGACTGATTCATTCCTCTTCGCGGGTTTCTTGCCGAGCAAGAAAATG
>CAZRXE010001149.1:0-4464 GCA_964603695.1 uncultured Heliomicrobium sp. | reverse complement strand
GCTGTTTCCGTGCGGACGCGAAAGGTGAAGGGATCGTTTCCGTTGAAATCGCGTTTCGGCGTGTAATTCACATTCGGCGGCGTGCCGCTCAATTGGCCGTTGACCGGCAAACCGGTCAGAACGAATTGCAAAGCTTGCCCGCCGCCGCTGCCTTCCAGTTCAAAGCTGCGCGACGAATCTTCCTGCAAACCTCGCGATCCAGACGAAGCCGTCGGCGGCGTGCTGTCCGCAGCCGTCGCCGCCATTTCAATCTGCACGGTGTTGGAACTGGTCACGCCCACGGCATTGGTCACTTTGACGAAAATGTCCAAACGCCCGCGCCCCGTCAGATTGCGCGGCAATTCAATGTTGAGCTGATCCAATCCCGCAAAGCCTCCCTGCCGCCCGGCATAAAGCGGCGGACTTTCGACGCCGCCCACCGTCACGCGCACCGATTCGTCGCTGTTGCCGTTTCGATCCGCATCCGGCGCGCCGCGCAAACCAGTCAAAAACAAAATCAAAAACAGCCGTTCGCCTTCCGGCCCCGGATTGGCTTTGACCGTGACCAGATTGCCGGTCAGCGCATCGCGAACGAATAAGACTTCGTTGGTTTGTTGGCCGTTCGGTTTGACGCGCAACAGATTGGCCGCCGGAATGCCGCGCCCGTTGCCGTCGGCGGTGAAAAATCCCGGTGCCACCGCCGCCACGCGCACCGTGCCGGTGGAAACCGTGCCATCTCCGGCGCGAACGCTGACATTGGCCGCCCCGATTTCCGTTTCCGGCGGAACTAAAAAAGCAATCTGCGTCGGCGTAACATAAAACAGCAACGCCGCGCGCTGATTGATTTCCACAGTCGTTCCGCCCAGCGAAACTGGCAAGGGCTGCCCCGGCGTCGCGAGTACAGTTTGTGTCGCCAACCGCGAGCCGAAGGCAGTCGCAATCGAATCCGGCGCAACCAGCGGTTCAAAACTCGCGGCGGAAACCGTGGCCACGCCCTGCTGCGCGCTTTCAACCGATGCTGCCGAAATGCTTATCAAAACGAAACCCGCTGCCAACCCCAACATCAGGCAGTGGCAAATAAATCGCTCGGTTGATTGGTGCGAAGCGAACATCATCGAATTCACTTGATTGAAACCTGCACGGTGTTGGCAACCTTGCCATCCACCGTTAAGACCACATCCACCAAACCGCGCCCTGCCAGACTGCGCGGCAGCGGCCCCGCGTTCAGTTGATCCAGTCCGACAAATCCCGGCGCGACGCTGGCATAGAGCACCGGCACGGAAACCCCGCCGACTGTCAACCGGACATTGCCGAGTCCGCTGTTGCCGCGAAAGCCTGTCCCGTAAAAGCTCAGGTACACCTCTTCGCCCACAGGTCCCAAATCAATCGGAATCGGCACATAGCGTTGCGAAGCATCCAGCGTCGCCACCGGTTCTATTCGTTGTGGGCCATTCACCGGCACGCGAATGACTTGCGCCAAAGCGACGCCCTGCCCGTTGGAATTGGCGCTGAGCAAACCAGGCGCAGTTCGGGCAATTGTCATTCTGCCCGCGCCGACAATGTTGCCGTTGACGAAAACACTCACCGTCGCCACGCCGTCGCTGGCTCCGGCGGGAACCAGAAAATTGATCTGCCCCGGCGCGACGAAAAACAAAGACGCATCCCGTTCCACGCTGTTGCTGTCCGTCACTCGCACGCGCGTGCCGAGCAACACCGTCGGCAGCGGCACGCTCGATGCACTGGCAATACCAGTTGCCAGATTCACGCCGAACATCGCCACAATGGATTCCGGTGCCAACGCGGCGCTCAAAAAACTGGCCGCTGATACATTCGCCATCGCCGCCACGGTCAGATTGACTGCGTTTGACGTGCCGCCGCCCGGCGCGGGATTGATGACCGTGATTTCGCGCGGCCCCAACAAAATCAGGTCGGTGGCCAAAATCAACGCCGTCAATTGCGTCGCGCTGACAAAGGTGGTGCTTCGCAAACTTCCGCTCAATCGTACGGACGAGCCATTGACGAAATTCGTCCCGTTCACGGTCAGCGTGAAATTTCCGCCGCCCGCCAGCACCGTCGCCGGACTGAGATTGGTGATGGTCGGCGCTAATGACGGCACGCCTTGATTGACGGTGAAGGTCTTTCCGGCCACCGTCAGTGTGCCGCTTCGCGACGCGCCGGTTGCATTGGCCGCCACGGAATAGTTGACCGCGCCATTGCCGCTGCCACTTGCGCCGGAGTTAATCGTCAGCCACGGAGCATTGCTGGTCGCCGTCCAACTGCATCCGCTGCCCGCCGTGACGCTGACACTGCCGGTTCCGGCAGCGGCAGTGAAATCCTGACTGACAGGCGAAATGTCGTAGCTGCATTGCGTGGTAGCGGTTCCCAGACGCGCGCGGATTCCGAAATTGCTCGCAAAGTTGGCGTTGACATCATCTATCAGCACAAAGAGGTTCCCATCCAGCGACACGTAAGACCGTCGTCTCAAAGGCGGTGTTTTATCCAGTGCCGCTGGAAACACATTGGCTGTGGTGGTGATTTTCATCCCCACAACAAAATCGCCGGAAGTGATGGTCATCGGAGGCACGTTGTAAACGTTGAAAGTTCCCAGTTCCTGCACCTGAGCGGAAGTCTGCTGAAGCGCCACGCCATTGATACTTTCTCCGCCTCCCGAATTTCCGCCGCTCACAACGGTCAATTGATCTCCTACCCGCACGCCGGCATCGCTTCTGAAATAAATGGCCACGGAAGAAAGCGTCGCCGGATACTTGGAGGGCGTCAGCCGATTGACGTAATAAAACGACACGCCCGCCGCCACGCCAATCGCTTCTTCAAACGAACCGTCATCCACCGCCAACTCTTCCGGAGGCGGCGCGCAATTCGGCACACTGACCGGCATCGTATAACCGGCGCTGGTCGCCAACGTCAGATGCCGCAGGTTAAAAGCGGTATTGAACGCGCCGGCGGAAGGATTGGGATTGAAGTTCAGCGTCGCGCCCAAAATCCCGACATCGTTTTGCGACCACAGCTTCAGCCAACCGGTGCGTCCGGCCGTGATGAAAGAATCGAACGTCGCCGGCGACGGCGGAAAAGCATTGCTGGAAAGCTCCGTTTTCAACTGCGGATTCGGCAACGTGGTGTTGAAGTCTCTCCCCACGGCCGCATCATTGAAGAGCGTGCCGGAAACCGCGTCAAGCGTTGCTGCCCCGGTCGCCAGATTCCCGCCAATCCGGTTTAGAACCAGCAACGTCGCATTGCCGTCGCCTCTGGAAGGAATGTTTGAAAGCATCACCGTGCGGGCAATACGGTTATAACCCGTCGCGCTGTCATCGAAATTGATGGCGGCAGTGGTCGCCCCAGGACTGCACGTCGCCAAAATGCCGGAAAAGTTGGCGGCGGCGGCCACGGCTTTCAACCTGCCGAAATGCCTGGTTGCCAGTTTGACGTAAGCGTCGCCGAGCAGAAAGTTGTGGCTGATGGGGCAACCCGTCGCGCTGTCCACCGTCACGGCCACGGCGTAGCCGGAAACGCCCGGATCGAAGCGCGACGCCAACAAGCTCGCGGATTGATTCGGTGCCAGACAAAACGTTTCGCTTTTCACCGTGCCCCTGACGCCGTTGATGAAAAACATCCGCACCGTGACGGCAGCCCCCGTGTTGGTCAAACTGAGTTCCGTATCTTCGACGGGCGCGATTGAAGACAAGGTCGAACTGTAGAAATTGTAAAAGAGAACCGATCCGGGTTTGTGGTCGCTGAGAATCGCCGCAGCGCTTGCCGGCGTGCCCGGATCCGCCGCCCAGGCCAGGCTGGTTCCAATCAACAGCGCGCATAACACAAACAGTCCCCGCAATCTTGACCGAACAAAGAAAAACCGATTCATAGCAATGGCTCCTTCCTGAAGTGAGGAAACGGCTGTTAGCAGCTTGGCGGACGCATGGAAATGGTGAGCGTGACGCCGCTGGTAAAGGTCAACGCTCGCAGATTTTGCCCGCCGGAAAAGGCCGTCCGGCTGGCCTGAGAATTCGCATTCAGGTTGACCACCGCGCCAAACAATGCGAAGTCGTTCGATTGCGTGGCTGAAAACTTCATCCAGCCCTTTCGTCCGGCGGGCAACGCGGCATTCAAGCCCTGCCCGTAAAGCGCCGAAAGAGAGCTGCGAAATTGGCGTTGGGGAATGTCTCGTGTGAAAGTGAAGGCGGTTCCGGTTTCATCGTACAGGGTTCCGATCAGCAATCCGATGCGATCCGTAAATCGGGAAGTGCTGCCGCCAAGCCGGTTGATAAACAACAGCGCGTCGTTGCCGTCCACCGGACTGAAAAGCCGGTCAATGGCCAAAGTACGCGGCAGGCGGTCATAGCCATTGCTGCCGCCATCGAACAACAATGTTGCCGAACCTGTCCCGTTCTGACATCCCGGCATCACGCCCGTGAATTGAGCGGCAATGGTTTGTGCTTCCAGCGTGGCTTGATACCCTGCGGTAAATTTGAT
>CAZRXE010001148.1:0-4865 GCA_964603695.1 uncultured Heliomicrobium sp. | reverse complement strand
TTGGACAAGCCAGCCAGTGGTGGCTACTTTGCCCGCTGCAATTAGATTTCCAAATCATCAATCCACAAATCATTTTTGGCTCTTTGCTGTGACCTGCCTGTATGGCTTGCCCGCATCAGCAGCCTACAGTTGCAAGGACACTTTGTCCTGAAAACTTTGTAATCCGGAAGTTACGTGAAAATGTTCAACGCCAACTCGTCCTCATCGTTCGTGGCCCCGCTTCCGGCATTGACCGTTATTCTTTCCCTCACCGTAACCAAACGAGTGCGACTCGCCGGTGGCTGAAACCGAAATTGGATTTAAGACAAAAGCCGAAAAGCCCCAGCGAGAAGGAATACTCGCTGGGGCTTTTCAATTGGCATTTCAATCATCAACTGAACAATCAAGAAGGAAGGCTTATGACACTGTTGGAATTGCTGGGAATTGAGCAGGAACGTGACGCTTGCGCGATTATCGCCGGCGTCAAACGCGATGGACGCGCCACGCACGGCAACGTCAAACGCACGCTTGAAGCCCTGACCAAAATGGGCCACCGCACGGGCGAAATCGCCGGTGAAGGGGACGGCGCGGGCATTCAAACAGACATTCCGCGCGAAATCTGGAAACGTTGGCTGGAAGCCGAAGGATTGATCGGCGCGACGGTCAATCATCCTTATTTCACCATCGCGCACATTCTGTTGCCGGCAGCGGAAAAAGCCGCGCACGAAAACATCAAAAGCCGCGCTCTGGAAATCTTCACCGCTGGCGGATTGGAAGTCGTGCTGGCGCAGGACGCGCACGTTCGCCACGAAGCCTTGGGGCCGCTCGGTCGCGCAAACGAGCCGCTCTATTGGCAAGTCGCCGCCATTCCGCGCGCCGCGCGGCGAATGGGCAATCGAGACACTTTCGGCATTCATTTGCGGCTTGAACGCGAACTGCCGGTTCACGTCGCTTCCTTGAGCAACAACAGCGCCGTTTACAAAGTGCGTGGCGATGCCGAGGCTCTGCGTCGGTACTTTCCCGAACTGTCCAAACCGGAATTCAAATCGGCGATTACGCTCGGCCACGGGCGTTATTCGACCAACACGAACTCCGCCGCCGAAAAGGCGCAGATGTTTTCCACGCTTGGCCACAACGGCGAAATCAATTCGATTGACCGCCTGACGCGCGAAGCCGCCGCGCTCGGTTTGCAATTGCCTACGCAGGCGAGCGATTCGCAAATCGTGGATCGCGTCGTCGAAGGGCTGATGTTCATTTACGGCCTGACGCTGATGGAAACAATCGAAATCCTTTTCCCGCCCGTTTGGAGCGAGAGCGAGAAATTCGATTCGCCGATGAAAGCCTTTCACCGTTACTTCCGCCGTGCTTTCGGTTCAATGGCGCAAGGCCCTGCGGCCATCATCGCCCGCGAAGGCGACGAGGTCGTTTTCAGTTGCGACGCGCTCGGCTTGCGCCCGCTGTGGTTCGGCGTGACGGAAAAAGAGTTTTTCGCTTCGTCGGAAAAAGGCGTCGTCCCGCTCGAAGACATGAGCAAAGACCCGCGTCCGCTTGCGCCCGGCGAAAAGATGGGCTTGTTGCTCCACCGCGACGCCGGCGTGGATGTTTTCGAGCATCAGGAAATGCAGCAGCGCATACACGAACTCGCCTCGCACCGCTACGATTTCCGCAAACTGAACGAAGTGACGATGAACGCAGGCTTTTTCGCGCTCGGCGCGCCGGGAAAAAGAGAAGAGCCTGAAGAAGCCCCGCAGTTGGAAAACGAATCGCCGGAAGACGCGCTGGCATTGGGCGATGAACAAGAAGAGCGCGCCATCAAGATCGAACGCACGCTGGCCGCCACGGATGCTCTGGCCGCCATGGGTTGGACAAAGGAAGAAGTGGACAACCTGATGACGATGGTCACGGGCAAAGACCCCTTGAGCGGTTTGGGCTACGACGGCCCGCTGGCGGCGTTTTCCAAAGTCCGCCGCAATCTGGCCGACTACTTTCACGAGCGCGTCGCCGTCGTTACCAATCCGGCGATTGATCGCGTTCGCGAAGGCGATCATTTTTCCGTTCGCGTATTTTTGGGACGCCGCCCGACGTTGGCCGCCGGCGGTTCGATGACACAGCAAATCGAATTGAAATCGCCGATTTTGATGGGCGGCGGCGCGAACGAAAACCGTCACTTTCTGCTGGCGCATCGCGCCGTCGCGCAGGAATTCGGCACTTGCCTGATTGACGACATCGCCCGCGAATTCAGCGAAACCGTCAAGGTCGAAACCAATCCTTTTTCCGCCGAAGCGCGTCTGCGGCAACTGCGCGGAAATCAGTCCCGGCAGTCCGGCTTGGGCGAAATGCCTGCCGGGTTGACCGCCCGCACAATCGAAATCACTTACGACGAAAACGAAACGCTGGCCGAATCGCTCGAACGCATTAAGGCTGAAGCCAGTGAAGCCGTGCTGTCCGGCGTGACGCTGTTGATCCTGGATGATTCGATGGCTTATGCCGAACACAAACTTTTCGTGGACGCGCATCTGGCGCTGGCCGCAGTGGATCAGGCGCTGAACCATTCGCTGGAAGTTTCCGTTTCCGGCTGCGCCGTGACTGCGGACATTGTCAGCGGGCAAGGTCGCGAAAACACTCCTGACTGCGAAAGCTTGCGTCGGCAATGCAGCATCGTTTTGAAGTCCGGCCAGATTCGCAACCTGCACGACTTATGTTTTGCCATCGGCTGTGGTGCGGATGCCGTCAATCCTTACGCGATGTATGAAGTCGCGCTGCGCGACGCAGTGGATGCCGAATCCGCCAAAAAGACGCTGCGCAATCTGTTTTCGATGAACCACACCGGCATCGAAAAAGTCATGTCCACGATGGGCGTTCACGAAATTGACGGTTACGGACGCCTGTTCGCGTCCATCGGCCTCGCGCCTGAAATCGCGGATATCTTCGGCATCAAGAATTACTGCGGCTCCCAAACCGCCGGGTTGAACCTGCAAAAACTCGACGCCGAAATGCGCGCCAAACTCGAAGCCCGCAAAGCCCAGACGAAAAAAGGCGCGACCGGCAAACTCAACGGCACATCGGGACTGATGCGCGAATACCGTCGTCAGTCTTACGTTTGGGGCGCTGCGGGCAAAGTCGCGCGCAAGGAAGAACGCTACGCCAACTTCATCGAAAAGCTCGCCGAGATCGAACGCAAAGACCCCGTCTCGCTGCGGCATTTGCTCGATCTGACCGAACGTTCCATCGTCACGCGCAATCAGGCCGACACCAAAATCGGCAATCACGCCGCGCCGATTTTCATCGCCGCGATGTCTTTCGGTTCGCAAGGCGAAACCACCTTTCGCGCTTATGCCGAAGCCGCCAAGCGTTTGCGCATCGTGGCGATGAACGGCGAAGGCGGCGAGATTCCGGACATGATGGGCAAGTACAAAGAGTTTCGTGGCCAGCAAGTCGCCTCCGGGCGTTTCGGCGTGAACATTCATTTGCTGAACTGCGCCGACTTCATCGAAATCAAAATCGGCCAGGGCGCGAAACCCGGCGAAGGCGGCCACCTGCCTGGCTTCAAAGTCACGGAGTTAATCGCCAAAACGCGCCATACGCCGCGCGGCGTGGATTTGCTTTCGCCCTCGAACAACCACGACATCTATTCGATTGAAGATCTGGCGCAAGTCATCGCCGAACTAAAAACCGCCAATCCGCACGCCAAAGTTTCGGTCAAGATTCCGGCGGTTCCCTTCATCGGCCCGATTGCTACCGGCATTGCCAAAGCACACGCCGACATCATCGCCATCAGCGGTTACGACGGCGGCACCGGCGCTGCGCGCAAACACGCACTGCGGCACGTCGGCATGCCTGTCGAAATCGGCGTCAAGGAAGCGCACCGCGCTTTGCTCAAAGCAGGCTTGCGCAATCGCGTCGAAGTCTGGGCCGACGGCGGAATCAAATCCGGCGCGGATGTCGTCAAGCTGATTCTGCTCGGCGCAAACCGCGTGGGCTTCGGCACAATGGCGATGGCGGCGGTCGGCTGCACCAGTTGCCGCGAATGCAACACAGGCACTTGCCACGTAGGCATCACCGCGCATTTCAAATCCGAAGAAGATGCCAAAACCGGCGGCGCGAAAAAGTATCAGCCGCGCGATTACGAAAAATCCGTGGATGCGCTGGTCACTTTTTTCAAGGAAGTCATCAACGATATAGGCATCTGGACAATGCGCCTGGGCTACCACCGCACACAGGATTTGGTCGGCAAATCCGAACTGATGAAACAAACGCGCGGCGCGGATTTGATTGACCTGCAATATCTGCTGGCCGGCGTGGA
The DNA here is from genome assembly GCA_964603695.1 of uncultured Heliomicrobium sp. Lineage (GTDB taxonomy): Bacteria > Acidobacteriota > Blastocatellia > RBC074 > RBC074 > RBC074. Next base: position 583 of record CAZRXE010001148.1, on the reverse strand, counting down.
ACTGACTGAAACCTTCGAGCCGGAAGAATTGCGCGAAGACCACATTGGCCGCAGCCACCGCCCGCGCACAAGTTTGACCAAACTGGTCAGCGACGAAATCTGGAACCTGATTGAAAAGGGCAAGTCCATAGCCATTTACGAAGACGACAAGGTTTCTTCCGTTGATCGCAGCCTGGGCACGCATCTGTCCGGCAAACTGGCGCGCGAACAATATCGCGGCAAAATGCCCACGCACTTCAAACGCGCCGTGCTGCATTTCACCGAAGGTTCAATCACAGGCAACGGCCTGGGCGCTTACAACGCCGAGGGCGTGGACATCATTGTCGAAGGCGGCGTGCAGGACAGCGCCGCCAAATCCAGCGCCGGCGGAACCATCGCCATTCTGAAAGGCATGAACCACGATGGCATTCGCGTGGACGGCGCGGTTGGCAAATGCTTCGGTTACGGCGCGCAGGGCGGAACTTTGATCGCTCAAGGCGACGCCGATTCGCGGCTGGGCATACGGCTGTCGGGCGCGGACTTAATCCTCGCCGGACGCTTGCGCGAACCGCTGCGCGATGACCTCGGCTGCATTGCTTCGCGG
>CAZRXE010001147.1:0-1902 GCA_964603695.1 uncultured Heliomicrobium sp. | reverse complement strand
TGCTGGCCCCGATAGATCGCTTGGAAAGCTTGCAAGAAACCTTTCAAGCCATTGCGCTGTTATTCGGACTGCCTCAGATCACCGGCGCGCTGAAAACTTGATCGTTACTTGCGAGTAACTCTTCATGTGGGACACAACTGAGACAAATTCAACCACCTCGGAGTTTTCGCAATGTCGAATCGTTAGCCCTCCCTGTCCCGCCATTACCATCAGTCCGCTCGATCCTACCTTGATTGCCGGTACCGCCGGTCAACCTTACAGCCGGCAATTTCTCCAGATAGGAGGCACAGACCCAACCACCTGGAGCGTCAGTGCCGGTTCGCCGCCAGCCGGCCTCCTGCTCGATCCATCCAGCGGATTACTTTCCGGCACTCCGACGGCCTTCGGCACTTTCACTTTCACGGTGCGCGCCACTGGCTCAGACAATTGTTTTGGGGCACGCGACTACACGCTGCTCATTAATCCTCCCTGTCCGACCATTACCATTGCTCCGTTATCTCAATTGAGCACAGGCATGGTTGGCACCCCCTACAGTCAGCAGTTCACCCAAACTGGTGGAAACGGTGCGATCAATTGGAGCATTTCCGGTGGCGTGTTGCCGAACGGTTTGATGCTGAATTCATCCACCGGCTTGCTATCGGGCATAACAACAGCCGCAGGCACTTTCACCTTTACGCTACGGGCAACCGATGCCAATCAATGTATGGGTGAACGGCAATATATGCTAACGATCAATCTGACAGGCAACGGCTTGCAGTTCTTCCCGCTACCGCAACCGGTGCGTTTGCTGGAAACCCGCGCAGGTCTGACAGGCTGCACAACGCCCGGCGCAATCATCAATGCCGGCGGCACGTTCACGCTGCCCGCGCGGACGGCTTGCGCAGGCATTCCCGCCAGTGCTCAGGCCGTCACCGGCAACGTCACCGTCGTGCCTACGGGCGGAGGCTTCCTGACCTTGTTCCCAAGCTCGGCGGCGCAACCTACTGTCTCCAATTCCAACTTCGGCCCCGGCGAAGTCACCAACAACGTCTTCACCGTCGGACTTGGCGCGGCCGACGGCGCGTTCAAGATTTTTGCCAGCGGCACGACGCACGTCATCGTTGATGTGACGGGCTACTACGCGCCTCCAGCGGCAGGCGGCCTCTATTTTCACCCGTTGGCCACTCCGGTTCGCTTGCTGGAAACACGTGCAGGCTTGAATGGCTGCATTGCGCCCGGCGCGCCGCTCATCGGCACCGGCGATCCAAATGCCAATCCGAATCTCGACTTGCCGTTGCAAGGCCGCTCGCCCGTGGCCGCACCCTGCAACTCGATTCCGGCGTCGGCGCAAGTGCTGGTCGGCAATGCAACCAGCGTCGTTCCCGATGGCGGCGGCTATCTGACGATCTATCCCAGCGGCGGCACGCGCCCGCTCATCGCCAGCTCCAACTATGTCGGCAGTGATGTCATCAACGGCCCCTTTTCAGTGAAACTCGGCGCGGATGGTAAGTTCAAGATTTACACCTTGAAGACGACGCAACTGGTGGTGGACATCACCGGCTATTACAGCGAGGAAGCGGTGGACGCCAACGGCGTGGGATTGCTCTTCAACCCGCTGCCCGCGCCTGTGCGCTTGCTGGAAACGCGACCCGGCGGCCTGCCGCTCATTGGTTGCACGCGAACGGATGCACCGATTCAAGGCAACTTGAACGCGGCCACGCATACGCAACAAGCGCGCAACTTCTGCGGCTTGCCGGCCACGGCACAGGCGATAGTCGGCAATGCGTCGGTGGTCAGTACGACGGCTAACGGCTACCTGACGCTGTTCCCAGGCAATCTGACCATAGCGCCGCTGGTGGCTACATCGAACTATCCGACGCCGGCGGCTGCGGGTTACAACCGGCATTACTTCGTCGGGCTGAG
>CAZRXE010001146.1:0-5803 GCA_964603695.1 uncultured Heliomicrobium sp. | reverse complement strand
GTCCGCCCAATTATTCGTCACCGCCGAACCGTCCAACCGCGCATCCAATGCCCAAACTCTGTACGGCCCGGCTGGATTGTTCCCCTGCGACGCCGCCAGCATGATCCAGGAACCTGGAGGCGAATTGCGGCGCGCGGCTACCACCACCACCCAGCGTCCCGCGTAATGATCGTAAATCACCTGGGGATCGAACAGTTGCGCGCCCGCCGGCAACACCGGCGCAAACAGCGCGCTCATGCCCGGCCAGCGAAACTGGAACGCGCCGTTTTTGGCGTACACCGCCAGTTCGACGTTGACCGCCGTCATCACGTGTTGCGGGCCGACGGCAACTGTGCAATCGGGCGGCGTGAATTGCGTTTGCGGAATGGCGTCGAAGTTGGCGGCAAAACCCGGAGCCAGAGGTTGCGGCGCGGCGGCCTGCGCTTCATCTTCCGGGACATCCTGCGAAGCGGAGGCTACCGCTTGATCAACGTCGTCGGAGGTTTGATCCGATTGCGCGTCAATGACTGCGGCGGCAGCACGCTTGGGGGCGGCGTCCGGCTGCCTGGCTTCCAATTCGAGTTGCCGATACTCCTCCATCGAAACCGGGAATCTGGTTTTCATCCATTCCGGGCGGGACGGACTCATTTCCAAAGACGAGGTGATTTCTTCAATCGTCAGATCGGAAAAGTTGCGTACCGCGCCTTCCACCGGCTCGCTTCCGGCGCTGCTGTAAAACTGATCTGCCATGTCGTTCTTCCTCCATTGGAATCGAAAAAAGTTTGGCTCGGAGACAGACCTTCCCCAGGATCAAACGGGAAACCCTCTTGATCTTGAAAGGATGAGGCGATGCGTTCGCCGTTTGCCGGAAAACGCATCGCTGTTTGGCTACCGAACCTGGGTGTTAGTTTTCGGGCGGGTCTTGCTGAGCGTCCTGTTCTTCCGTCGCCTGTGTTTCAGGCGGCGAAGGCGAATGCCGTTCGGCCCGCGATTTCATTCTGCGAAATTCTTCGTCAGTCATCGGCACGCCGATTGGAATTACCTGCCCCGCACTTTCAGCCGGATCGAAATCTTCAGGAATCTGCTCCGCGAAGTGTTCTTCTCCGCTGCCGGTTCCCGCGCCTGAAGGCGGTTGCGTTGCACGTTTGTTCATACCGGAACTCCTTTCAAAAAATGGATATTGTGAACGTTGCAAAGCGATTATCCCAGGCCGAACACTACCCTGAAAGCCTGTCGAGAATCCGGTTTTCCAACGCCTTTCCACTTTCCGATGATTGACTGCCGAGTTGTAGGAAAGTGCTGATTGAGTCAGGCAAGCGTTCGGCGATCCCCCTTCCAGCCGAATCGCCCATGCGCAATTCTGCAATTGCCGGCGACTGGGAAAGGGCGACTGAGGACGCTTGCTGGTTTCAATGGCTCAATTTTCTTTCAACACCTTCACCGTTTCCATTCCTTCAAGTCCGAAATCGCGCCGATAGGTTTAGCTGCCCTGAGAAAAAAAGTTTGCTTGGCGAAGAACCAAGCCTACACAAGGTAGCCGCAATCCTACGGCCTGTTTATAATCCCCGCCCGTGAACGAACCTCCCCCCACAACCGAAGAATTGATAGAGCGAATCAAAACAGGCAGGGACTTGGAAGATAGCTTCCACCTGCTGTTTGAAAGGCATCGCAATCAAATTCACCGCTTTTTTCAACGCAAAGGATTACCGCCGGAAGACTGCCGCGAACTAACCCAGGAAGTCTTTTTTTCCATCTATAAAGGACTGAATGGACTGCGCCAGCCGGCTCTTTTCACAGCTTGGATGTTCGCCATTGTTGAAAACGTCTGGCGCAGTCATCTGGAAAAAATCAAGGCGGGAAAGCGCCTGGCCAAGCTCGTCTCCCTGGACGAGGAACATGAAACTGAAGACGGCGAATCTTCTTCGTTGGCCGACCGCCTACCCGATTTAGCCCCTGGGGCGTTTGAATTCGTTTTGCAGCAAGAGAAGTTGGAAAAATTACGCTCCGCCCGGCTCCAGCTTTCCCCACAACGGCGTCGCTGCCTGGACCTTCACATTGTCGAAGAACTTTCCCATCAAGAGATCGCTGACTTCATGGACTTGTCAGTCGGCGCGGTCAAAGCGCACCTGCACCAGGCGAAACAGGCTTTGCGTGAAACCCTGAAGGCCGATTTTAAGGAGTTGGATTTTTAAGTTGTGCGTGACAAAGGAACGTTGATGACCTCTCAGACGGAGTTTCGCATTTATATGAAAGCTGCCGGCTCTCAATCCGCCCAAGCAGTCAGCCGCCATTTGAGCGAGGCGGAGATGATCGCCCTGTATCAGGGCACGCTGCCGCCAGCCGCCGGCGAGGCCGGAAAAAACCATCTGACGCAATGCAGCGAATGTTTGCAATTGTGGCGCGACGTGCGCGACTTTCTCGCGCCCGCCAGTTCCGAAGAACCCGAAGCCGGTGAATTCGAGTTGCGCCGCGAATGGAAAGAATTGTGGGGGCGCATTCAGGCTGACCGGAAAAACAATCAATCGGCGACGGCTCCGGCGGCGAAGCTGGAAACGCCCGCACGTTCTTCTACTCGCCGCGCTGCGCTAAGTCTGGCGGCGGGCGCACTGCTGACCGTCAGTTTGGGCGTGGTTACGCTGTTTTGGCGGCAGGAACGGGGCGAACGTCAGCAAGCCCAGCAAAGCGCCGCCCGTTTGCAAGCGACACAACAGGAATTGCTCACACGCGTCAGTCAATTGGAGCAATCCTCGCCGACGAGCGCGCAGTTAAAACAAGAACAGGAAAAGAGGCAGGAATTGGAAATGCGCCTGGCTGAATCGAACCAGCCGCAAACGAGCGTGCCTATGTATGAACTGATGTTGGCGCGCAAGGAACGCAACAACGCGCCGTCCGCTCCGGCGGACTACAACATCAATGTTCCGGCATCGGCCAAATCCTTTATGCTGAGAATTTCGCCCGACAGTGCGGAGGCATTTCCTGCTTACGTCATTGAAATCTTCGACCGCCAGAATCGTCAGGCATGGAAATCTGAAAGGCTGAAGCCGGAGAACGAAACGCTGTCCGTCACATTTCCTCGTGCGTATCTGAGCGAAGGCACTTATCGCTTGCGGCTGATGGGCTGGAAAGGAAACACCACCGAACGAATCGGCGAGTTCAATTTGAAACTCAGCTTTTCACGCAAGTAGCGGCTACTTCGCCCGGCCCATTAAAATAAACGGTGCCCAAAAATAGGGCGCGCCGTATTTTTGAATGATGTCCAGTTGCGCTTGCCGCAAGGCTTCGGATTTGTGTTTGCCGTCTTTCAGGTGAGTGTAAAAGCGGATCATCAACTCGGCGGATTTTTCGTCGTCCACGTTCCACAAACTGGCCACCACCGAAGGCGTCCCGGCGTAAATGAACGCGCGAATCAAACTCATCATTCCTTCGCCGTTGACCTCCTTGCCCAAGCCGGTTTCGCAGGCCGAAAGCACGACCAGATCGGCGTTCAGTTTCAGATTGAAAATTTCGTAGGCCTGGAGAATCCCGTCTTCCACGGCATTGGCCGCCTGTTGATTGTTGCGCGGCAAGGTCAGAACGATGCCGGAAAAACGTGGTCTGCGTTGGTTAATCAACCCGTGCGCGGCGAAATGAAGAATGCGGTACTGTTCCAACCGTCCCGCTGCCTTGGCGTTTTCTTCCGTCGCCTGCGCGCCTTGAAAAACATCCGCCTGTTCGCGAGGAAAGAGTTTGGCAATACCTTCCGCTTCGTTTTTGCTGTGCATCAAGCGGTCGAATTTCCACTGCCCGTCATCGCCCCGCGCGCTTCGCGTCGCCAGCGCAACGACGCTATCCTTGCTTTGCGCCTGGGCGTCATAAATAGGATCGGCAAACGCCAGAAACGCTTTCTGCCCCGGAACCGCCTGCTTGTGATAATCCTGCAATTCCGCGAGCACGCTGGCCGACGGAACGTAACTAACGGCGTGTTCCCGCACCAGGTAAGGCAGTTTGCGCGCATCCGGCTGCGTGATCTGGCGGGACGACGGCGGCAATAACACTTCAAACGGCAGCCGATGCAGCGCACCATCCGCCACAATCACCAGTTCGCGTTTGCCCCTCAGCAAACCCTCCGCCGGCTGAATCAATCGTCCATAAAGCCTGACCGACAGCCTGCGAAATTCCGGCATCGAACGCTTTTTGATCGCGGCCAAAATCTGTTCGACTTCCCCGCTGACGGCCTGCGCCGAAGCGTCCAACCGCAACGACGAAAATCCGTCGCGGCTGATGACAAACAAAAACGACGAGGTGTCGCCGAGCGAATAAGACAGCATCACCGTCTGCTCATCCAGCAACTGCTGCGTTTGCGCCAGCGAAATCGGTTCGGGATATTTCAGCCGGGCGTACCGCGGATCGCGCCGCCGCAATTCCCGCAACCAATCGGCATAATCCGCATCCGCCTTGCCGCGCTCTTGTTCCAACCCCTCGATGGCCGCTTGATTCTGTTTGGCTGGTTCCGGCGAACGCTCTTTCATCAATTCGGAATTGATCCGTACTATGGCAGCATCAATTCGCTGCCGTCGTTCCAGTAAATCCGACGCCAGTGTCTGTTCCATATTGACCTTGCCCTCGGCCAGTAGATCAAGAAACGCCCGCCCACGAGCGCGTTCGGCATAATCAAAGGCCTCCCGCTCGTAACTCTTCGCCGCGTCTTGCGTGTGCAGTTCCATCAACACCGCAGTCAGGTCTTTGTAAATTTTGACCTTGTCATTGAAAAATCCCGCACGCTCTTCTTCCATCATCAACCGCGCGCGCACTTCTTCCATAAACTTGATGGCTTGCAAGTAATATTCGCGGGCTTGTTCCGGCTCTTTCAAATGCTGGTGCGCCGCCGCCAATCCCGCGCTCGCCGTCCAGGCATGCAGCGGACTCTCCCGTTCCCGCGCGAATTTGAATGCTTCCTCGTAACTCTTGATGGCCTGCGCCGGCTCATTCACTCGTAAATACAATTCGCCGGAGCTATTGAGCGCCCGCAATTCCCGCTCGGCGTCCGACAATTGACGTGCCAGCATAGTCGCTTGCTGAATAGCTCCACGCGCTTTTTGGTACTGTCCGCTTTTCAGATAAAACGGGTAGGTCAAATCCAGCAGGAATAACTGAAGGGCGGGCGTCGCGGGCATGCCTTCGAGCTTCGTCAGCTTTGTGTAGTAGGCGATTGCCTGCTCCGGCTGATTTTGCGCCGCGAACACATCCCCGATGCGAGACAAATAAATCGCCTGCATCTCTTTGTCTTCTGCCTCCAGCGACAGTGCCAACCCAGTTTCAAACTGTTTGCGTGCTTCCGGCAAATCCCCCAGTAAAAAGTGAATGTTGCCCATTCGCCAGGGGTAACGGCGCAAATTGATAAGGTCGTTAATTTCTTTCGATAACTCACTCGCCTGCTTCCAGCCAATCAAGGCCGCAGAATAACGCCCTTGCAGTTCGTTGATTTCGGCACGAAACCCCGTACTGACTGCATAATACCTTTTGTCTCCTATTTTCAGCGCCAACTCAAGCGCGCTATCAGTAGCTTTGATGGCTTCGGAAAAGTTCATCAGCCCTTTATGAATGGCAAGTGCTAGGTTCAAAAAACCCTGTTTATGCTCCTCGTTGATTTCGCTTTCCATGGCAGGCAGACACTTGGTAATGGCTGCCAATGCTTCCTGACGCCTTCGGGCTTGTAGTAACGCATAAGTCTTATAGTAACAAGATTCAGGTACTTTGGAATTTAGTGACAAAGCTGTGTCAATCTCTTTGATAGCTTCGTCGGTCTGATTATTTTTGACATGGTGATAACCAAGGGCAAGGTGCC
>CAZRXE010001145.1:0-4988 GCA_964603695.1 uncultured Heliomicrobium sp. | reverse complement strand
GCTTGTCCATCCCACTGCGGCTCGCTGCAAATGAAGCCTGATGAAGACCGCGAAAAAATTCAAAGCCCTTATCGTGGATGACGAACCGCTGGCGCGGCGCAACCTGCGTGTGCTGCTCAAAAGCGATGCGCAGATCGAATTGGTTAAGGAATGCGGTGACGGCGCGGACGCTGTTGCGAGCATTCGCGCGCTTGCGCCCGACCTGGTGTTTCTCGATGTGCAGATGCCCGAACTGGATGGCTTCGCCGTACTCGAACGACTTGCGGGCGCGCCGCTGCCGCTCATCATTTTCGTGACGGCTTACGATCAATATGCGCTGCGGGCCTTTGAAGTGAGCGCGCTCGATTACCTGCTCAAGCCGTTCAGCGACGAACGTTTTCGCAAAGCGCTTGAGCAAGCCAAACAGCAACTCGCGCAACAGGACGCGAGCGAGTTGGGACGCAAACTGCTCGCGTTGTTGGATACGCGCGAGGCCGAAACGCCGCGTTACCTGACGCGCCTGATGGTCAAGACGACGGGGCGCGTGCTGTTCATCCGCGTCGAAGAACTCGACTGGATCGAGGCCTATGACAATTACGTGCGGCTGCACACGGGCGGCAAAGCGCATCTGTTGCGCCAGACGATGAATGAACTCGAAGCGAACTTGAACCCCGCGCAGTTCGCGCGCATTCATCGTTCAGCCATCGTCAATCTCGACCGCATCAAGGAATTGCATCCAAACAGCGGCGGCGAGCATGCCGTTGTTCTGCGCGACGGCACGGAACTAAAGCTGAGCCGCAACCGCAAAGACTGGCTCGAACAATGGCTGCAAACCGGCGGGCGGTGAGCGGCGCTTACAAATTCGCACAAGACAAGGAGAGCAAAGGATGAGGACTCAAACCTATTGGGCGTTGGTGATGGTGTGTCTGTTGACGATGGGCGGGCGGGCACAGACCGCCGCGCCGGACATCGCCAGCAAAGTTGACGAGTATATGAATGCCGCGCTGCAACAAGGCCGCTTCAGTGGCGTCATTCTGCTGGCGCGCAAGGGGCAGGTGCTGGTGAGCAAGGGTTACGGCATGGCTGATTACGAAGCGCGACTGGCATTGACGCCGCAAACCAAATTTCGCCTCGCCTCCGTGACAAAACAATTCACCGCGTTGGGAATTCTGTTGTTGCAGGAACGCGGCAAATTGAACGTTCGGGATTCGGTTTGCAAATACGTTGCGGCCTGTCCGGCGGCCTGGGAACCGATCAGCATTCACCATTTGCTGACGCATACGGCGGGTCTTACTGAACTCACCGCTTTGCCTGACTATCCGGCGAAAAAACAACTCCGCACCAGCGTGTCAGACTTGATTGCGCGCTTCCAAAACCTGCCGCTCGAGTTCCAACCGGGCGAGAAATTCAGGTACAGCAATTCGGGCTATGCGCTGCTGGGCCACCTCATCGAACGTGTTTCCGGCCAAACCTATCAGGCTTTTTTGCAGGCAAACATCTTCAGCCCGTTGGGCATGAACGCCAGCGGCTATGATCCGTCCGGCGCAATCTTGCAGCAGTGCGCGCAAAGCTATGAACAAACCGGCGAGAAGCTGGCGCGGGTGGAGCAACCGCACATCTCTGTTTCCTACGCCGCCGGCGGCCTGTACTCCACGGCGGAAGATTTGTTGCGCTGGAATCAGGCGCTGGCGACAGGCAAGCTGTTGTCCGCGCCAAGCTGGGCCGCGATGACGACGCCGTTCAAAGAGCACTATGCCTATGGCCTGACGGTGGATGAGGAATTCGATCGCCGACACATCAGCCATAGCGGCAACGCTGCGGGCTTCGCCACCTGGCTGGGCAGTTATCCCAGCGAAAACCTAACCGTCGTTGTGCTCAGCAATCTGGCCGGTGCGCCGGTTCCGTTCATCGCCCGCGATCTGGCTGCGATGGTTCTGGGTGAAAAGTACGACGTGCCTGTCGCACATACGGAAATCAAGGTTGATCCGGCCGTCTATGAGGCTTACGTGGGTGCGTATGAACGCCAGCCGGGCCGGAACTTTAACGTCTACGTTGAGCAAAACCGGCTCTATCTCGCTTATGAAGGACGCCCGACGATTGAGTTGCATCCCGAATCTCCCAGCCAATTCTTTGTCAAGGAAGTGAATATCCAGTTCACGTTTGTGCGGGAAGCAAGACAGGTGACGCACCTGATTCTTCATCAAAACGGGGAACACATCTCCGTCAAAAAGCTGCGCGCAGCACCCGCCCAAGCGCTGCAAGCAACGGGACTGATTGCCGAAGCGAACCGCGCGGTTGCCGCTACGCGCGGCGGCAGCGCGCAAGCCTTTCAGATCACGTCGGCGATTCTCAAAGAAACGCGCAAGGTGCTGATCGTGCTGCCTGCGTCGTACGCGCAAAGCGCGCCCACGCGAAAGTATCCGACCATCGTGGTTGTGGACGGCGAATCCCTGATCGCGCCCGTCGCGGCGGTGAGCGATGAACTCAGCCGCCAGGGGCAAATTCCCGAAGCGGTGATCGTGGCGATTGAAAATGCGGGGGACAACCGCAAGCGCGTGTATGACCTGACACCGCCCGGCTTGTCGGTCAGTGGCAGCGGGTTGAAGGAAGGCGGCGAGTTGTTTCTGGATTTCATCGAGAAGGAACTGCTGCCCGCCGTGGATCAGCAGTTTCGTACCGCCGCGCCGCGCACCTTCGTTGGGCATTCATCGGGCGGGATTCTGGCGACGTACGTGGCCGCGACGCGCGCGACTTACCGCGCCATCGTCGCCATTGATACGCCGACGCATCTCGGTGACGACTGGCTGGTGAAAAAGCTGCTGGCGCGAGCGCAAGCCGCGCCCACGCCGCTGCGCGATGTTTCGCTGGAAGCCCGCCTGGGCTGGAGCGATCAGAATTGGCGGGCGCTGACCGCCGCCGCGCCTGCGACGTGGCGGTTGGCGCGGGAACAGTTCAAACCAAAAGAGTCGCACGAATCCATGCTGATGCTTTCGGCTTACCTCGGCTTGCGCGAAGCGTTTGGCGATTACTCAATTCTGGCGGCTCCTGTTTCGCCGACGACCAGCACTCTGGCCCATTACGCGAAAGTCAGTGCGTCCCTGGGCGCTACGCTCATTCCGCCGCGTCGTTTGCTGCGCAACGTCGTGGAAGACCTGTTGATGGAAGGGCGCGGTGCATTGGCGCGCGAAGCCTACGACACACTCGCAGCCGGTTACGGCGCACCGGCGGGCAGCACCCAACTACTCGCGCAAATCGTCGAAGTCGAACGCCGCCCGCCGCCGACGGAAACGGTCGAAGGCTTGCTGGCGACGCCTTTTCCCACGCCGGCAGAAGCGCAAGCTTTTATTGGCGAGTGGGTCGGCGTTCAACGCTTCACGGCTGAGGCCCCGCCCGTCAAATTTCTGCTGCGGCTCAAAGTCGTGGACGGGCGTCTCGTGGGCGAGAACGTTAATCTTTCCGAGGACGACCAGGAAGTTTTTGTGCAACGCTGGGAATACCTCAAGATCACGCCGGTAGGCATGACGTGGGGATTTATGAACGGCATGCGCCCGCGCGGCGTCATCCTTTTTGAAGGCAAACTGGAAAACGGCACGCTCAGCGGGCAATCCAGATTTGGTGGCATCAACTTCCAACGACCCGACGGCATGCCGGAACCGACCTTCACGTTCCGGCGCGCCAAGTGAATCACCGAAGACCAGACAAGGAGTCATCCCATGAAATTCAAGCACCGATTTTTTTTCGTCGTTCTTTTGCTGAGTCTGAGCGCGAGCGCCGCGTTCGCCCAACAACGCCGCCGCTCAAGCGAGGGCGAAGTCATTCCCAATCCCAGCGAACGCGACCGCACGCGCGATGAATGGCAGCGGCCCGCTGAAGTGCTGGACGCACTGGGTCTGCAAGCCGGGCAGCGTGTCGCAGACATTGGCTGCGGTGCGGGCTATTTTGCCTTTCATCTGGCCGCGCGCGTGGGCGAAACCGGGGAGGTCTTTGCCGTGGATATTGACGCGGCGGCGCTCAAAAAGCTGCAAGCCCGTCAGGCGAGCGGCAACATCAAACAGATCAAGACGATTTTAGGAGAGAGCGCAGACCCGAAGTTGCCGAACGATCTCGATGCCGTGTTGATTGTGGACACCTATCACGAATTCCGCGAGTACGAACAAACGATGCAGGCGGTGCGGCGCGCGCTCAAGCCCGGCGGCAGGCTCGTCATTATTGACGGCGAAGGTCCGGCGGACAGGCCGCGCACGGAATATCACCGTCTACACGTCATTCCCGCCGAATTGGTGAAAACAGAAGTTGCGCGCCAGGGTTTCATCTTCAAGGAAAGTCTGGCTGGTTTTTACGATGCGGAATACGACAAGCGGATGTACTTTCTCGTCTTTGTTTCGGCAACGGCCCAAAAGTCAAACACAGAAAACCAAGCGACGGTTCAGCGTTTGCTCTCCGGCAGGTAAAGCCACGCGCCCGCGTTCGCCAGCCCATCGCCGCCGTAACCGCCCGCGATGAGTGCCGCGCCGTTGTTCAATGTAGTAGTCGTTGAATAATGCAGCGCCGCCGTCACGCGATCCGGCAGCAAACTGAAAACGCCAGCCGCCGGATCATAAACTTCCAGTCGCGTGCCGCCGCCCGCAACCAGCACTTTACCGTCGGCAAGCAAGACCGCCGCTTCGCGGATTTTGTAGCGGGCCGTACTCATGCTGCCGGTCGGCGTAAAGCCTCCCGTGGCCGGGTTATAAATTTCGGCGCTGTTGTAAAAGCCGCGCAGACGCGAATCCGCGCCGCCAATCACAAGCACGCGCCCGTCGCGCAACCTCACGGCGGCGAATTTGTGACGCGGCACGGCCAGATTGCCAGTCGGCGTGAAACGGCTTGTTTGCGGATCGTAAAGCTCCGCCGTGTCGGTCACGTCCTGATTGATGCTACGGCCGGTCGAACCGGCGCAGAGCAGCACTTGCCCGTCTGCCAATAAAGTCGCCGTGTGATCGGCGCGCACGGTGTTCATTTCGTCCACC
>CAZRXE010001144.1:0-3367 GCA_964603695.1 uncultured Heliomicrobium sp. | reverse complement strand
ACCACGCTCGGCGCAAACGCTTTTTCGATGGCGATTGTCGGGCCGTGGATGGCGTTCGGCGTGTTCAAACTCGCGCGGCGACTGGGCGCGGGATTGGGTTTGAGCGGCGGACTGGCGGCGGCGCTGGGCGACCTTTCGACTTACATCACGACGGCATTGCAACTGGCGCTGGCCTTTCCTGACGCGCAAAGCGGCATTGCCGGCAGCTTTCTCAAGTTCATCAGCGTGTATGCCGTCACGCAAATTCCGCTGGCCATTATCGAAGGATTGGTCACGGCCATGATTTTGAATTTGCTGGCCAGTTACAGCCGCGCGGAGTTGCAGGAACTGGCGGTGCTGAACCGATGAAGATGAAAAACACCTTGTTATTGCTGGCGGCATTGCTGCTGCTGGCTGTGCCCTTTGCGCTGCACGGCAGCAGGGCAAGCGAGTTTGCGGGAACGGATGACCAGGCGGAAGCGACGATTCGTGAGGTTCGCCCGGACTATCAACCCTGGTTCCGTTCCCTTTTTGAACCGGATGAAACCAGCGAACCCTGGCTGTTCAAACTGCAAGCCGCAGGCGGGCTGACCGTGCTGGGATATTGCCTTTTCAAATTGCGGCAACGAAATCACGCCGGAAATCCGCATGCATCTGAAACACCCTGACATTGACCGTTGCGTTTACGCCAATCGCTGGCGCAATCGGCACGCGGGCGAAAAGCTGCTATTGGCGGGCGGAATGCTCCTGCTTGCCGTTGTGCTGCCGCCGTTTCCGGCTGCGCTGCTGATAACGGCGACAATGATCTTCGTCAGCCTGGCAATTGCGCGCATTCCATGGCGAACGTTTTTGCGTGTGGCGGTTTTGCCCGCAGGGTTCGCCGTCGTCAGCGCAGCGACGTTGCTGGTCAGCGTTTCGTCGGATTTCAAATTTGAAATTTCCGCAGCCGGTTCGATTCAGGCCAAAGCGGTTCTGATGCGTTCGGCGGCGGCGGTTTGCTGTCTGAGTTTTTTGCTTCTGACCACGCCGATGGAAGAAATCGTGGCGCAGCTACGCCGCGCGGGACTGCCCGCCGCCATCGCCGAATTGATGCTGGCAATGCACCGGTTCATTTCGATCTTTGCCGACACGGCGCGGGCGATGTGGATTTCGCAAACGGCGCGTTGTGGTTACGCGACGCCCAAACAGGCTTGGCGCTCCGTCAGCTTGCTCACCGCTTCACTCTTCGTTCATTCGCTCGACCGCGCACGGCGAATGGAAGCAGGACTGGCCGCGCGCGGTTACGACGGCGAAGTGAAATTGCTGGTTCCGCGACAAGCAATTTCCTTCGCCGCCGTCCGTGTCATCGTTGGGTTGGAGGCCGCGATTGTTTTGTTGGCGTGGAAAGGATGGTCAGGATGAACAGCGACATTGTGCTGGAAGCGCGCGATTTGCATTACCACTACGATCAGGAAATTTGCGCGCTGCTGGGAATTGATCTGACAGTGCGGCGCGGGCGGCGGCTGGCCGTGCTGGGAGCGAACGGCGCGGGCAAATCCACTTTGTTTTTGCACCTAAACGGCACGCTCAAACCCGAACGTGGCGAGATTCTCATCAATGGACGGAAAGCCGAATACAACCGGCGCGGTTTGCTCGACTGGCGGCAAAAGGTCGGCTTGGTCTTTCAAAATCCTGACGATCAATTGTTCGCGCCGACCGTCGAACAGGACGTTTCATTTGGCCCGATGAATCTGGGTCTGGACGAAACCGAAGTCGCCGAACGTGTGGACGAAGCCTTGTTTGCGCTGGGGATTGAACATTTGCGCCAGCGGCCAACGCACAGTTTGAGCTTCGGTCAGAAAAAACGCGCGGCAATTGCGGGCGCGGTGGCGATGCGACCGGAGGTGTTGATTTTGGACGAACCTTCGGCGGGACTCGATCCGCGAGGCGTGGAGGAATTGATCGTCACGTTGGATGAATTGTTGTTGAGCGGCACGACGCTGGTGATGGCGACACACGACATCGAACTGGCTTGCGGCTGGGCGGACGAGGTGGCCGTTTTGCAAGCAGGCAAGGTGATCGAACAAGGCGCGACCGAAACAGTCTTGCGCGACGAAAGCACCATGAGCACCGCACAATTGCGTTTGCCATTGGTTCTGGAATTCGGGGCGCGATTGCAAACGATGGGTTGGTTGCCCAGCCACGCCGATCTGCCGCGTACGCGCGAAGCCATGTTGGAATGGCTGGACGTTGCGATTGCTCCCATTGTTGCGCGAAAGGCGGCCAACCGATGAACCCGATTCAGTCGCTCGAAACCAAACGAAAAACCATTGGGCAGGTGCTGGTTTGCGTCGGCTGCTGTTGTGGACGCACGGATCGCGGCAAACCGCCCGTGCCGGTGGATTGGCTCAAAAGCGAATGGAAAGCGCGCAAGCTGCTCAAAATCATTCAACTGACCATCAGCGGCTGCCTGGGGCCGTGCGATTTGGTCAACGTCGTTTGTCTGGTCACGCCGCAACGCACGGTCTGGCTGGGCGGATTGACGGAACAAGAACATTTCGACGCTTTGCTGGAATGGGCTACGCAATCGGCAGCGGCAAACAAACTCTTGCCGCTGTCCGCATTGCTGGCCGAATTGGAATTTGAACGCTTTCAACCGCTGGCCGCCACAGTCGGCGTGTTCGGCGATTAAACGGAATTCGCATGAACATCAACTTTGGAGGGCCGATTGGCCAACGCAGGAAAAACGATCCGCAAGTTATTACTCGCGTCAAAGAGTGGGTGGCGGCGAGTTTTGCTCTGGCCGAAGACGTAACCGTGATGGTCACGGAGTTGCGCTGCACCGAAGAAGGTTGTCCGCCGATTGAAACCGTCATCGCCATTCTGGATACGCCCGGCCAGCCGCGCCAATACAAAGTGTATAAGCCGATGGCGGAAGTCACCGCCGAAGACATCGCTGCCGTGGCAAACGGCACAAGCAATCATCATCACGAACATTGAGGAAACAAAATCATGCTGGAAACAAATGGAACGACTGAAAGCAGAGTGCCGGTGACTGTCCTGACCGGCTTTCTCGGTTCGGGCAAAACGACCTTGCTCAACCGCATCTTGACGGAAAATCACGGGAAACGCATTGCCGTAATCGAAAACGAATTCGGCGAAATCGGCGTGGATCAAGACCTCGTCATCAACGCCGAAGAAGAAGTCTTTGAGATGAACAACGGCTGCATCTGCTGCACCGTGCGCGGCGATCTGATTCGCATTCTCGGCAATCTGATGAAGCGCAAAGACAAGTTCGATTACATCATGGTCGAGACCACTGGCCTCGCCGATCCCGGCCCTGTCGCGCAAACGTTTTTCGTGGACGATGAGATGAAAAGCAAAATCTCGCTCGATGGTATAGTCACGC